>CALVYB010000069.1 GCA_944371955.1 uncultured Bacilli bacterium | reverse complement strand
CCTCGGTGACATATAATATTACTGCTGGGACATTTTTGCAAGTTAACACTTAAGACATTATCACAAATTAATCATATGCGATAAAAAAGTCAAGGATACTACTTGACTTTTTATTTTTCTGATGTTATATTATATCTGCTAATTAAATGGCTTTGCATAAGCAAAGTTTTATTTAGGAGCTATGATGATACACCTGGACGTGTGTAAAGAAAGGAGATATATTTTATGCCTACATTAAACCAATTAATTCATAATAAACGTAAGAAAAAGGTTAGAAAGAGTAGTGCTCCAGTATTAAATGTTGGATTAAATACTTTGGCTAAGAAAACTACTAATACTAGCTCTCCTCAAAAACGTGGTGTTTGTACTCGTGTTGGTACTAAAACACCTAAAAAACCTAACTCAGCATTACGTAAATATGCGCGTGTTCGTTTATCAAACGGTAAAGAAGTAGATACTTATATACCTGGTATTGGACACAATTTACAAGAACATAGTGTTGTTTTAATTCGTGGTGGCCGTGTTAAAGACTTAATCGGTGTTCGTTACCATATTATTCGTGGTACATTAGATACTGCTGGTGTTAAAGATCGTAAACAAGGTCGTAGTAAATATGGTGCTAAAAGACCAAAAGAAAGTAAATAAGTAAGTTAGAATTTTTGAAGGGAGGAAGTTAAAATGCGTAAAAGACGTGCAGTTAAAAGAGACGTTTTACCAGATCCAATATATAAATCAAAACTTGTTACTAAACTAGTTAATACAGTTATGTTGGATGGTAAAAAAGGTATTGCTCAAACAATTGTGTATGATGCATTTAACAAAATCAATATTAAAACTGGTAAAGATGCATTAGAAGTGTTTGAAGCAGCTATGGAAAATATTAAACCACAATTAGAAGTTAAAAGTCGTCGTGTTGGTGGATCTAATTATCAAGTACCTATGGAAGTTTCACCAGCTAGAAGTCAAGCTTTAGCTTTAAGATGGTTAATTAAATATTCTCGTGACCGTGGAGGTAAGGGAATGGCTGATAATTTAGCAAATGAAATTATAGATGCATCTAATGGTACAGGTGCAGCTGTTAAGAAACGTGAAGATACTCATAGAATGGCAGAAGCTAATAAAGCTTTCGCACATTATAGATGGTAGGAAAGGAGTCATTATATGGCAAGAGATACGTCTTTAGAAAAGACAAGAAATTTTGGAATTATGGCTCATATTGATGCAGGTAAAACTACTACTACAGAGCGTATTTTGTTCCATGGTGGTAATATTCATAAAATTGGTGAAACTCATGATGGAGAATCTCAAATGGACTGGATGGCACAGGAAAAAGAGCGTGGTATTACTATTACATCTGCTGCTACAACAGTTCATTGGAAAGGATATCGTTATAATATAATCGATACTCCAGGGCACGTAGACTTTACTATTGAAGTTAGTCGTTCACTACGTGTACTTGATGGTTCTGTAGCTTTACTTGATGCTCAAGCTGGTGTTGAGCCTCAAATGGAGACTGTTTGGCGTCAAGCTGATGAGTTTATGGTACCAAGAATTATTTTCGCTAATAAAATGGGAAAAATGGGTGCTGATTTTGCATATAGTTTAAAGTCAGTAAGAGAACGTTTAGGTGTTAATGCATGCCCTATTGAATGGCCTATTGGTGCTGAAGATAATTTTCACGGTGTTGTTGATTTGATTACTATGAAAGCAATCGAGTTTGATGGTAAACCAGAAGAGGATGCTAAAGAAATTGAAATTCCTGCAGATTTAAAAGATTTAGTTGAAGAAAAACGAGCTGAATTAATTGAGGCTGTAGCTGAATTTGATGATGAAATGATGGAAACATACCTTGAAGGTGGCGAAGTTAGCATTGATATGATTAAACGTGCTATTCGTAAGGGATGCCTTGCTACTAAGTTTTTCCCAATGATGTGTGGTGACGCTTTAGGTAACAAGGGTATTAAACCTTTAATGGATGCTGTTATTGATTATTTACCTAGTCCTTTAGATGTTGAATCTATTAAAGGAACTGATTTAAATGGTGAAGAATCAGTTCGCCACCCTAGTGATAGTGAACCATTTGCAGCACTTGCATTTAAGGTTATGACAGATCCGTTTGTTGGTCGTTTAACTTTCTTTAGAGTTTATTCTGGTCACTTATCAAGTGGTAGTTATGTATTAAACTCAACTAAAGATTCTAAAGAAAGAATTGGTCGTATTCTTCAAATGCATGCTAATACTCGTAAAGAAATTAGTGATGTTTATACTGGAGATATTGCTGCTGCTGTTGGACTTAAGAATACAACTACTGGAGATACTTTATGTGATGAAAAGAAACCTATTATCTTAGAAAGTTTAGTAGTTCCTGAACCAGTTATTCAATTAGCTGTAGAACCTAAATCAAAAGCTGACCAAGATAAGATGGCTTTAGCTTTACAAAAATTAGCTGAAGAAGATCCAACTTTTAAGGTTCATACTGATCGTGAAACAGGTCAAACAGTTATTGCTGGTATGGGTGAATTACATCTAGATGTATTAGTTGATCGTATGAAACGTGAGTTTAATGTAGAGGCTAATGTTGGTGCTCCACAAGTTGCTTATCGTGAGACTATTAAACAAGCTGGAGACTGTGAAGGTAAGTATATTAAACAATCAGGTGGCCGTGGACAATATGGACACGTATGGGTTAAATTTGAGCCTAATACGGATAAAGGATATGAATTTGTTGATCAAATCGTTGGTGGTGTTGTTCCTCGTGAATACATTCCAGTTGTTGATAAAGGATTGCAAGAAGCAATGCAATCTGGTATTCTTGCTGGATATCCTATGATTGATGTTAAGTGTACTTTATTTGATGGTAGTTATCATGATGTTGACTCTAATGAAATGGCATTTAAGATTGCTGCTAGTATGGCTTTAAAAGAGGCTAAAAATAAATGTAAACCTGTATTACTTGAACCAATTATGAAAGTTGATGTAACTACACCTGATGAATATTTTGGTAATGTAATGGGTGATTTAACTAGTCGTCGTGGACGTCCGTTAGGTCAAGAAAGTCAAGGTAACGCTGTTAAATTAAGCGCTATGGTACCACTTGCAGAAATGTTTGGTTATGCAACTAATCTTCGTTCTAATACCCAAGGTCGTGCAACATTTGTTATGTTCTTTGACCATTATGAAGAAGTTCCTAAAAACATTGCTGATGAAATTATTAAAAAGAGTGGAAATTAATTAAAAGTGTATCAAAATAGTTGAAAATCTTTCAATTATTAGATAAAATATATGTTGTAAATGAAAAAGGAGGAAATTATAATATGGCAAAACAAAAATTTGATCGTTCAAAACCACATGTTAATATTGGTACAATTGGACACGTAGATCATGGTAAAACTACTTTGACTGCTGCTATTAGTAAAGTTTTAGCTGGTAAAAACGGTAATGAAGCTGTTGACTTCGCTAATATCGATAAAGCACCAGAAGAAAGAGAACGTGGTATTACTATTAATACTGCACATATCGAATATAGTACAGAAAAGAGACATTATGCACATGTTGACTGTCCAGGACATGCTGACTATGTTAAGAACATGATTACTGGTGCAGCTCAAATGGATGGAGCTATCTTAGTTATTGCTGCAACAGATGGACCTATGGCACAAACTCGTGAACATATCTTACTTGCTCGTCAAGTTGGAGTACCTAAAATGGTTGTATTCATGAATAAATGCGATATGGTTGACGATGAAGAATTATTAGATTTAGTAGAAATGGAAATTCGTGACCTATTAAACGAATATGGTTTCGAAGGAGACGATACTCCAATTATTCGTGGTTCTGCTCTTAAAGCACTTGAAGGAGATCCTCAATGGACATCTAAGATTGATGAATTAATGGATGCTGTTGATACTTGGATTCCAACTCCTGAAAGAGATAATGACAAGCCATTCTTAATGAGTATTGAAGATGTATTTACTATTACTGGACGTGGAACTGTTGTTACAGGGCGTGTTGAACGTGGTATGTTAAAACTTAACGATGAAGTTGAAATCGTTGGTATTAAAGAAACTAAGAAAACAGTTGTTACTGGAATCGAAATGTTCCGTAAACAATTAGACTTTGCTGAAGCAGGAGATAATGCTGGTGTTTTATTACGTGGTATTTCTCGTGAAGAAGTTGAACGTGGACAAGTTCTTGCTAAACCAGGAAGTGTTACACCTCATCATAAATTCAAAGCTGCTGTATATGTATTAAGCAAAGAAGAAGGTGGACGTCATACTCCATTCTTCGCAAACTATCGTCCACAGTTCTATTTCAGAACTACAGACGTAACTGGTGTTATTACTTTACCAGAGGGTGTTGAAATGGTAATGCCAGGTGATAACGTTAATATTGAAGTTGAATTAATTCACTCAATCGCACTAGAACAAGGAACTAAATTCTCAATTCGTGAGGGTGGACGTACTGTAGGTGCAGGTAACGTTACTGAAATCGTTGAATAATGATTTTTAAAAGCTAAGGTTTCCTTAGCTTTTTTTATTATGTTTGACCGTTATGGTCAAACAGTAAAACCACCTGCTATGCAGGTGTGAATAGTAAAGAGCTCCGC
>CALVYB010000068.1 GCA_944371955.1 uncultured Bacilli bacterium | reverse complement strand
GGAAATGAAATAAACTTTCATGTATTTGACTATGATCCAGAAGATGAATATATAGTAAGAGAATATTTAGAAAACTACCTATTAAAAAGGACAAACTTAAATATAAAGGTTTTTGATATATACAATATAATAATAGAAATACTTAAAGAAAAAGGTTTCTTAGAAAAATGTTTTGAATATGAGAAGAAAAAAGGAGCAAAGTACTTAAATGATTTAATTTCAAAAACAATGGGAATAGGTTCTGGAAAAGACCTAATTGTAAAGAAAATAAATAGTGAAGTAAAAGAAAATCAAATAATTATAATAACAGGTATTGGAAAGTGTTATGGAATAGTGAGAGGACATACAATACTGAATAATTTACATAGTGTTATAACTAATAATCCTTTAATAATGTTCTATCCTGGTTATTATGATGGTCAAAGTTTTAAATTGTTTAATAAATTAGATAATGACAATTATTATAGGGCGTTTCAATTAGTAAGTAGAAAGTAATAAAGGAGATTTAATGGAAAAGATAATTGATAAGATAAATAATATTTTAAGATATCAAACACATTTTAAATGGCAAGAAATATATAATTATTATGGTTACAAAAATTCATTTGAATATCATGTTAAACATCATCCTATTGATGAAAAAGATACTGGAAAATGGGATTATTTAATTGATTACAGCAATAAAGAAACAATATCTAATTCATATTATAATACGAGTATTAATTTAGCAAGTAAATTTGCTCTACTTACAGAAGAAAAATTTGATATACAGTATATAAAAGAACATGAATCTGTTAATATTGTAGATAATAATAATAAATTAATTGTTTGCTTGAAATATAAAAAAGATAAAATAAGATTTGATATAGCTACTTGTTTTTTTCCTTCTAGAATAAATACTTTCTTTTCTATAAAAGATAAAATCTTTTCTACAAGAAGTATAAATAAAATAAAAACAGATTTTAGTAATATAAATTATATACCATACTTCGATAATAATATATCAAACAATAATGACTGTGAAGAATTTGAAGAAGCAATGAAAGAATTCTGGGGTGGAAGTAATTCAGAAGGATATAATATATTATTTAGAAATGAAACCCAAAATATTGATAGCTTCATTAATGATATTGTTAATGATGTAATAGAATATTTAAATCTTATGGAAAACATTATTAAAGATGAAGAGGATAAAGAATATTATTTTGTATTTAATGATGGAATTGAAAAAATTGTCAAATTAACTCTTTTATACAAAGTAAAAAATAAAAATTATGAAAAATTGTATCAAAGATTTCTAAATATAGATATTAATAATGTATATAAAGATGCACTAGATAAATGTATGAAATATATAGATAAAGGAGAAAAAAATTATGGAATATATAATTAAAATTAGTGATTTAGATAGTGAAAAATTAAACTTTTTAAAAAATATTTTAGAAAATAATCAAATTATAAATATTGATAATAATCATAAAGGTGAAATCAAAATAGTGTATGATGTTAAAAAAATAAAATTAAATGAAAAATTTAATAATCGAATTGAATTAATAAGGAATAAGTATTATAGGCAATTATTAAATTTGATAAATTATAAAGAAAAAATAAGGCTTACGCATCAGATTTTGATTTTGTTTTCTATTCGCCTAGAGAGAGTAGAACGTTATTAAAGATGGCATTAATAAATTATATAGGAGTATATAATTTTGATAATATATTTGAATTAACGAAAGATGAAATGCTAGAGTTAAAAGATTATATGAGGATGAATAGTGATTCTGAGTATATTACTAGATTGTTAGGAGTGTATATTCCTAATGAATGTAAAGATCAAGTAATTAAAGAATTAGAGCCAAAGCTTTATGGAATCAGATTGGATAAAATTAAAGAATGTAAGAATTTTATTCTAATATGTCCAGAGATAATACAGGAATTTTGCATTGAAAATTATAGAGAATTTGAAAAATGTGGTATTGAAGATATTTTTGAACTATATACTATTATATTTGATAATGTATTGGCACATGAGATTGGTCATGGAGTATTTGCATATATAAATGATGCTGATAACGAAAGCAAAGCAAATTATTTTGCATCACTAACTTTTGATGGTACATTTGATAGAATTATCAAAATAATGACTGATATTCAAAAAGGATCATATAAAAATCCAAAATTAATAGATGATTGTATAGAAGATATAGTAGAAAAGGTTTATAAAATAAAATAGATAATAAAAATTTTATAATTAGTAAGTAGAAAGTAGGAAAAATATGAAAAATAGAGAATTGGGAAATATTGAAATTAAGAATAAAATAGTTAAAGAAGATGTATCAAATTATATGATAGCTGTAAAAACAGGTGTATCATATTATGAAGACATAGAATTGGGTATATATTATGATAAAGCGAGGAATGGATTTTCAAGATATGGTTATTTAGGTTTATACAAAGATAAAAGTATTGTTGCAATAGGAAAAATTTTAAATATAATTGAATTTAATAATATAACTGGGGTTCCATATTATAATTCAG
>CALVYB010000067.1 GCA_944371955.1 uncultured Bacilli bacterium | reverse complement strand
ACTTCTACAGTAGCTCCAGCTTCTTCAAGCTTAGCTTTAATTTCATCAGCTTCAGTAGTAGAAATGTTTTCTTTAACTGCTCCGTTGTTATCAACGATATCTTTAGATTCTTTTAATCCTAAACCAGTAATTTCTTTAACAACTTTGATAACAGCAACTTTAGCAGCTCCAGCATCAGCGATAGATACTGTAACAGTGCTTGGTGCAGCATCAGCTTGTGCTCCAGCAGCAGGTGCAGCAACAGCTACAGCAGATGGATCAACACCAAATTCTTCCTTCATTGCATCTACTAATTCTTTAATTTCTAATAAATTCATTTCTTTTAAACTACTGATAAAATCTTCTTTAGTTAATTTAGCCATTTTATTTCCTCCTTATTTTATATTCACCTTATTATTAATTTTCTTCTTTTTGTTGACTGTACAAGTCTAAAGCGATTGCTAAATCTCTTGGTATAGCCATCATACCACCAGCAAGCATAGTAAGTAATCCATCTCTTGATGGTATAGTAGCATATTCAGCTAATTTAGCTTGATCTGCTTTTTCTCCATCTACAATCCCTACTTTTAAAACTAATGCTGGATGATTTTTAGCAAACTCTGACAATACTTTAATTGGTGCGATTTGGTCTTCACCGAAAGCAAAAGCACTAGGACCATTTAAAGATTCATTAAGATCAATATCCAAATCATTAAAAGCACGAGCCATCAAAGTGTTTTTATATACCTTATAATCTGAATTAGTTTCTCTTAATTTAATACGTAACTCTTTTGCTTCACTATCAGTAATACCACGATAATCAAACAATACAATAGTCTTAGCATTTTGAACACGCTCTTTAATTTCATCAATAACAGCTTGTTTTTGCTTTAAGATTGCTTCACTTGCCATCAAAACACCTCCTTCATATTTAGGGATGCCATAAAAAAGGTTCTCGAGTAACCGAGAACCTTTTCCTATTCACTTAAGATTAAGTCCTCGGTAGGATTTAATTTTACACCTACTGTCTATGGCACCTACAAATTGTCTTTATTATACTCTATAACATACTATTTGTCAAAATTATTTTCAACTTTAATTCCAGGACCCATAGTTGAAGCTATAGAAATACTCTTAACATAATCACCTTTAACAGTTGCTGGTTTAACTCTTAGAATAGCTGATACGAAAGCATTTAAGTTTTCCATCAAATCTTCTTCAGAGAATGAAACTTTACCAATAACTCCATGGATGATTCCAAAGCTATCAGCACGATATTCAACACGTCCAGCTTTAACTTCTTGAACAGCTTTAGCAACGTCTAATGTAACAGTTCCTGTTTTAGGGTTAGGCATTAATCCTTTTGGTCCCAAAACTCTACCTAATTTACCAAGAAGAGGCATCATATCAGGAGTTGCAATCATAGTATCAAAATCGAACCAATTTTCTTTTTCGATTTTTTCCAACATATCAACGTCTCCTACATAATCAGCGCCAGCTTCTTTTGCTTGATTAGCTTTTTCTCCTTTTGCAATAACTAAAACTTTTGTAGTCTTACCAGTTCCCTTAGGAAGTACAATTGCACCTCTTAATTGTTGGTCAGCTTTTTTAGTATCAATATTTAATCTCATAGCAATTTCAACTGTACCATCAAAAGAACTAGTAGAAGTTTCTTTAACTAATTTAACAGCTTCGTCTTTAGCATATACCTTGTTACGTTCAACTTTAGACATAGCTTCTGTATATTTTTTACTTCTCTTTTTCATTTTTATTCCTCCTTACGTGGTAATAGCGGTTAAAACCTTCCACATAGGTATATGTATAACCTACATAGAACAATTACTTATCAGTATAACCAGGGATTGAAATACCCATATTTTTAGCAGTTCCAGCAACAATCTTCATTGCAGATTCTACATCATAAGCATTCAAATCTGGTAATTTGATTTCAGCAATTTCTCTTAATTGATCTTCAGTTAATGTAGCAACAACTTCATTGCGTCCCTTAACTGAACCTTTATTAACTTTTGCATATTTCTTAAGTAAGAATGCAACTGGTGGAGTCTTGATTACAAAATCAAAACTTCTATCATCATAAATTGAAATTTCTACAGGTAGAATATCTCCCATTTTATCTCTTGTTGCATCATTATACTTAGTACAAAAATCTTGTAAATTGATTCCTGCAGGTCCTAATACTGTACCAACTGGTGGAGCTGGTGTAGCTTTTCCTGCTGGAATTTGTAATTTAATCTTCCTTATTGCTTCTTTTGCCACGAAAAACACCTCCTATAATTTTAGTTTTCGCGAGTGGTCCAAATAGCTTGATTCCCGCTCTCATAAATGCAAACCATGCTTCCCACTAAATCTATATTAATTTCAATATAGCCATTAAATAATAACATATATATTGTTTTTTTGCAACAATTTTATGCTTTTTGAATTTGATTTTATGATTAATTTGTGATAATGTCTTAAGTGTTAACTTGCAAAAATGTCCCAGCAGTAATATTATATGTCACCG
>CALVYB010000066.1 GCA_944371955.1 uncultured Bacilli bacterium | reverse complement strand
TCATAATTAAATTATATATCAAAATAAAACAACCTCAAAGAGGTTGGCGAATGAAATTTATTTCATTCCTTTTTTATACAAAATGTGATAAGATGCAATCATAGAGAGGTGATAAAATGAAAGAAAGAAATATAGCAGTTGCGATTATCCTAACAATTGTGACTTGTGGAATTTATGGAATCTATTGGTTTATCGTTCTTACAGACGACGCAAGATTAGCTAGTGGAGACTCACAGGCTCCTTCAGGCGGAATAGCATTCTTATTAACATTAGTTACATGTGGAATTTATGGAATTTACTGGGCCTACAAAATGGGTAAGACACTTGCAATGGCAAAGCAAAAAGCTAATCTTCCTGTAGAAGATAATTCAGTATTATATTTAATACTTCAATTATTTGGACTTGGAATCATCAACTATGCATTAATGCAAAATGAATTAAATCACTTTGCCGGAAAAGAAGCAGGAATACAAGCGTAATGCTTTTTTTCTTTCTATGAAAAAAAAGATTTTACTATGTATATTGCTATTATTTTTACTAATTACTTACCTCTACTTAGGAGATAGATTTCACTTCCATATAAATTGTCCGATAAAAGAGTTAACAGGATTATATTGCCCTGGCTGTGGAATTACCAGAATGCTATCATCAATATTACAATTAGATTTTTATCAAGCTTTTAGATATAATCCTTTGATTTTTATCAGCTTACCAGTTTTTATATTTTTTATAATAGAATATATAATAACTAAAAAAGAACCATTATATAATAAAATTCCAACAAAAGTATGGATAGCAATAATAATAATATTTATCATTTATGGACTATTAAGAAATTTTCCTCTTTTTGACTTTCTAGCTCCAACACAAATTAAATAAAAAGATGACACAAAAGCATAATACCAATACCCAAAATAAAGAATAACAATAATTTTATAGTTAAAGGATATTTAAAAGATGAAGGTAGCAATTCATAAATAGAAATATAAATCATAATACCAGCAGCTATAGATAGGATAGAAGCCAAAACAAAATTAGTAATAAACGGTGCTAAAAACCAGTAAGCAAAAACTGCTCCAATAGTTTCAGAAAAACCAGAAATAAAAGTAAACAAAATAGCTTTCTTACGGCTACCAGTAGCATAATAGATAGGAATAGCAACCCCAACTCCTTCAGGAATATTATGTAAAGCAATTCCTAAAGATAAAGTTAATCCTAAAGAAAGTTCATATCTACTGGAAAGGAAAGTAGTAATCCCTTCAGGAATATTATGAAATATCAAAGCAATAATGGTAACAACACCTAAACGATATAAATAATTGGAAGAAATTTTTTCTTCCATTTTTTGTGATATTTTAGAGCAAAACAACCAACCTATAGCACCGCAAACTCCAACCAATAAAATGCTAGAGTAGACATTTTGACTTTTTAAGAAAAGAAAAAAAGATTCAGGAATTAAAGATAAGAAAGAAATAGTAAGCATTACACCACTAGCAAAAAGTAAAGAAGCTGGAACAACTTTTTCTTCTTTGTAATTAGAAAAAAATATTGGTAATACTCCAATCATAGTAGATAAACCAGCTAATATTGTAATCAAAAAACTAATAATAACAGAATTCATATTAAATTATATGAGAAAAAAAAGGAATAATACCTCATTTCATTTATTTGAATATTTAAATTTGGTACTCTAATGATATAACATAAAATGACCTCTCAAATAATATAATACGTTGAATACGTTTTTATAGAATCAATAAGAGATAGAAATATTATTGGTAGTAATAGAATTTTAAAATTATACACTGACAATATAAAAGATTCTTAGCAAGATAAACTAAAAGATAATTATTAGCAATTAATACAGTTACCTTTGAACCAAGTAAAAAAATATAGATTTTTATTTTCTCTGTGTTATAATTAAATTATAGAAGAGAGGTGAGATGTTATGGCCAAGATATTAAAGATCACTGGCGAAATAATTACATTAGGTACCAACGATGGTAGTATGCGAGAGGTAAGAAGAAATGATTTAAATTTCGAACCCCAAGTAAATGATGAAGTAGAAATATATGAAAATGAAAATTCAATAATTGTTACAAAAAAAGAAAAAGAGCAGATAAAAACAGCTGAACAAGGAATTAATATCAATGTACAAAATAATCAAGGTTATCCAGCTGGGCAACCTATATACATAGCTAATAACACAAAAGCTGTAAATAAAGTTGTATACTGCATCTTGGCATTCTTTTTAGGTGGAATAGGTATACACAAAATGTACGCCGGCAAAATTGGCTCAGGAATAGTATATTTACTATTTTGCTGGACACTGATTCCTGGAATTATTGCATTTATTGATTTTATCATCGGCCTATGTAAAAAGGCAGACACCAATGGCAATATTCTAGTATAACATTATGTTTCACATAATGTTTTATTTTTATACGAATAAAGTCTGATACTAAATTTAGAATAATAAAACTTCACTAATGATACTACTTTTTGTCAACCACCCTACACTGAAAGTGTAGGGCTTGTTTTCACTGCTAAAAGCAGGTACATATCGACTAAAAGTCAT
>CALVYB010000065.1 GCA_944371955.1 uncultured Bacilli bacterium | reverse complement strand
ATACTTCACCAACTTTATTCTTTGTATTTATTATACATGAAAAAAACGCATTTTCAAAATTTCATGCGTTTATCCTGTCCTTTTTCTTGTTATTCAGACTCGATTACACCATAGTTTCCATCTGTTCTCTTATATACGACTGCAACTTGGTCTGTTTCACTGTCTTTATACATATAGAATTGGTGACCTAAGAGCTCCATTTGAAGTATTGCCTCTTCTTCATTCATTGGTTTTACTTCAACTTTTTTTCTCTTTAAGATCTTTTTATCATTCTCTTCTTCTTCATCAACAAATGCAGACATAGAAAAATCTCGATTTGTTTTTACTTGCTTAGACATGATTCTTGTCTTATTTTTCCTAATTTGCCTTTCTAGCTTGTCAATTGTTTTATCAACAGCTGCATAGAAGTCATCTTTAGATTCTTCAGATCTTAAAATAAATGCCTTTAGTGGTATGGTAATTTCTACTCGTTGTTCATGATTTTTTACTTTAACTATGACAGAAGCGCGAACATTATCGCTGTTTTCTAAATATTTATTTAATTTTTCTAATTTTTCTTCAATATATTCCTTCATAGCATCAGTAACTTTTAGTTTATCTCCATGAATAATAATTTCCATACTATCACCTCCTTATATTTGTAGTATAGCATAATTTTAAAAAAAAAACCACTATTTAACAGCAGCAGTTTCTTTAACTAATTTTACATTTAAAGCTTGGTATCCTTTGCTTGTTTCGACCAATTTAAACTCCACTAGTTGTCCTTCAGATAAAGTTTTATAACCGTCTAACTCTATAGCAGAGTAGTGTACGAATACATCTTCATTTTCTTTGTATTCGATAAAGCCATACCCTTTATCATTATTGAACCACTTTACGCGTCCAACCATCTTGTTTACACCTCGTTTCTACCAATTACTTACCATATCTTCTTGGTGTTTTCATAATACCAATTTTTTCTATTTTTTTGGCAAAACTTCCTCTAATTGACTTCTTTGAGGACTTATTTGGTTTTATTTTGATAATTTTCGACAAAATTCGACAAATAGAGTCTATATTCATACAATTTATGGATTTTTTTGTTTCTATGTCACTATTAATTATATAATCGGCTTGTTAGAGGTTATGGTGATTGTTTATGAAAAACTTTTTTTTGGAAAATAGCATGAATTTCATTAGTAAATACCAATCCATTTCTGACTACGATAAAAAAAGGATAAAATACGGTTTAGAAGGACTTTATCTAACAATATCTAAAATGATAATACTAACTATTTTAGCAGTGTTGCTGAATATGTTAAAAGAGTTTGTTTTAGTTATTATTTTTTTTAATGTCATTCGATTCACCGGTTTCGGATTTCATGCGCAGAAGAGTTATGAGTGTTTATCAATTTCTACTTTTAACTTTATCATAATACCATTTTTATTATTACATATACAATTGCCTAACTTTTTTGTATATACCATATGTGCAATTTGTATAATACATTATTTACTTTTTGCACCAGCTGATACAAAAAAAAGACCTCTTTCAAATAAAAGAAAGAGACTGATTCGTAAAATTATTACTGTTATAATTGGTTTTATTTATACATTAACAATTATTTTATTACATAATACATATTGGACTTCTATTATATTATCTGCTTTAATTATTCAAGCTATTATAGTTAGCCCTATTATATATTGGTTGTTTAAACAACCATACAATAATTACAAAGCATTAAATATCCGCAAGGATGTTTAATATATTATTTTGTTAAAGGAGAGTGTAAAGTAATATGAAAAAAAGAATGTCACAATTATTAATGGCAGTAGCAATGTTGGTTACTGGTGCTGCTAGTATGGGATGTGTAATCCTTTTGGTTGAAGAACCAGATAGCGTAGGAATACTTTGTGATTAAAAAAGAAATATTATTCGATTCTTTTTGGAAAGTTGACAAATAAGTTGTTTTTACTTATTTGTCTTTTTTATTTCTTAATAAGATTTAGTAAAATTTGCTACTATGTTACATATTTGTACAATGAAATTATTTAATATTGTGTAAGTATCAAGGAAGAGTAATTATGAATGAAACATTTTAAGATATGTTGCTTTTCTAAATCTATAAGAACTCTTTAAATAAGATGATTTTTTTATATACTTCTCCTACATCACCATGATTCATATAATCATCGCTGTAACTTTATATTTATCATATATAAATTCATATTTTTTTATAGTTTTGTCACTTTTCCTTACTTGTATATGTAGAGAATTGTAGCATTTCTAAATCAATAATTATTTTATCACTCTATCCTACATCTATTACAAAATGTTTTATACTATATATATCAAAACCATACATTTAATGTTCAACTGATTTATAAAAATGCGGATTTGTGAATATTACTTTCATTTCGGTTAATCATTATAATTTAATTACTATTTTCACATATAATTCTTGTGTCATACCTAAGTATTTTTTCTTTTTAGCTTTTATAAATCGTTCCCACGCCTTTCTCTATATCACTTAGCATTATTTCTTTTACTCTGTTACTCTACTTTTTTGCTAAATCTTCCTCATATATTCCTTTTAATGCAATTTCTAAGTTTACTTCTTCTGAACATTCTTTCTTTTCAATTAAGCGTTTGTATGGCTTATCGTCTTTTATATATTATATGGTATCAAATCAATTGTAACACTATACTTCATATAAATATATTGTTAGTGAAATGAAAAGTTAAATTTCAGATTCTGTTCTAAAAGCATAATTGTAAGAGTAAATGGCAGTTTTTTTAAAAAA
>CALVYB010000064.1 GCA_944371955.1 uncultured Bacilli bacterium | reverse complement strand
CTCATGTGAGAGCTGCCAGCAATAGGCCTTATAGGCCTCAAAGAAAAACCACTAGTTAAACTAGTGGATTTTTATTTGTTTTATTATGAAAATAAAATATTATAAAACTCTAGTATTTTTTTTTGTTGTGTGATATAATTGGGAGCGACGTAAAGAGGTGTAATGTATGAAAAAAAGAAATATAGCAATTATAGCGCATGTTGACCATGGAAAAACTACATTAGTTGATGGTATTTTAAAACATTCAGGAATGTTTCGTGATAATGAAGATGTTTCTAATGTATCTATGGATTCTAATGCCTTAGAAAGAGAACGTGGTATTACTATTTTAGCTAAAACTACAGCTTTAGATTATAAGGGAGTACGCATTAATATTTTGGATACCCCTGGACATGCTGATTTTGGTGGAGAAGTAGAACGTATCATGAATATGGTTGATGGAGTTATTTTGGTAGTAGATGCTTATGAAGGAGCAATGCCACAAACTCGTTTCGTATTAAAGAAAGCGTTTGAAGCTCATGTTAAACCAATTGTTGTTGTTAATAAAGTAGATAAACCTAGTGCTAGATGTAGTCAAGTTGTTGATGAAGTGTTAGATTTATTTATTGAACTTGGAGCAGATGATAGTCAACTTGATTTTAAAGTTATTTATGCTTCAGCATTAAATGGTACTTGTTCTTATAGTGATGATTTAAGTACTCAAACAGAAGGGTTTGGAGAAATTCTTGATACTATTTTAGAAGAGATTCCAGAACCTACAGGAGATAGTACTAAACCTTTACAATTTCAACCAGCATTACTTGATTATAATGAATTTGTTGGAAGAATCGGTATTGGTCGTGTTCATAATGGTACAATTAAGACTGGTGAAATGGTAACTTGTTGTCGTTTGGATGGTTCTACTAAACAATTTAGAATTCAAAAATTATTTGGTTTTTATGGATATAAACGTGTAGAAATAGAAGAAGCAGAAGCAGGGGATATTGTAGCTGTTGCTGGGCTTGCGGATATTTCAGTAGGTGAAACATTGTGTAATACTTCTGATATTTTACCTTTACCTTTATTACATATTGATGAACCAACATTGCAAATGACTTTTGGTGCTAATTCTTCTCCTTTTGTTGGTAAAGATGGTAAGATTGTTACAGCGCGTAAAATAGAAGAACGTTTAACAAGAGAAACACAGAGAGATGTTAGTTTAAAAGTAGAACCACTTACTAATGATAGTTTTGTTGTTAGTGGCCGTGGTGAGTTACATTTAAGTATCTTAATCGAAAATATGCGTCGTGAAGGTTTTGAACTTGAAGTTTCTAAACCTAAAGTTATTATTAAAGAAATTGATGGCGTAAAATATGAACCATATGAAGATTTACAAATCGATGTACCAGATGATTCTGTGGGATCAGTTATTGAACAGTTGGGACTTCGTGGAGCTAAGATGGAAAATATGGCTAATATTAATGGTCAAACTCGTCTTTTATATACGATTCCTTCTCGAGGATTAATTGGTTTTTCTACTGATTTTATGACCTTAACTAAAGGTTATGGTATTATGTCTCATAGCTTTAAGGAGTATATGCCATACGAAAATGTTGATGTAGGTGAAAGAAAGCTTGGAGTTTTGGTTTCTATGGAAAATGGGTCTTCTACGGCTTATTCAATCGGAAACTTAGAAGACCGTGGCGTTATGTTTATTGAACCTGGTACAGAAGTATATGAAGGTATGATTGTTGGCGAATGTAACCGTGATAATGATTTAGCTGTTAATGTGGTTAAAGGGAAGCAGTTAACTAATACACGAGCAGCCGGTAGTGATCATACTGTAGTGTTAAAGCGTCCTCGTCCAATTACTTTGGAATATGCACTTGACTATATTAATTCTGATGAATTAGTGGAAGTTACTCCAAACTTTATTCGTTTAAGAAAAAGAATATTAAATACTGAAGAACGTAAGAAGTTTGATGCTAGAAATAAAAAAGCAAATTAAAAAATAGCTAGAAATAGCTATTTTTGTTTGCTATTTTGTGTTGTTTCTACTATAATGAAAATAGTAGAGGGTGATAAACATGCGACATAGAAAATCAAAAGAAGAATTAGAGGAATTAACTAGGACTCAAGTGTTAAATCTACAAGAATTAGAGAAAGCTGCACGCTATGAAAAAAGAACTAGTAAAAAACCAGCTGCATTTTTAGCTCTTATTGGTGTTTTTTCTATTTCTCTTGGATTATGTTATCCTAGTGTTAATAATATGTTAAATAAGCGTATAAGTGAAGATAAGCCAGTAGTTTCAAAGCAGAGACAAGAAAGTGTAGTTAATGTTAATCCTACTGCTTTATCTTGTACTTTAAGTCAAACAAATCCAGTTGATGCTACTTTAGTGACTACTACTTATAATTTTCAGTTTTTAGAAACTGGTACTTTGAAATATTATGAAAAAGTTATGGATGTTTCTGTTAGTAACCCAGTTACACAAACCCCTTCAAGCATTGTTGTTTTGGATACATCTTTGGCAAATTTAGTTCAAAATCCAGTTGTTGGATATTTATTAGAAAAAACACCTAGAGCCAGTACTTTACCTAATGTTGTTGATGGTTATACAGCTAAATTGGCAGTTGATTTTACTCAATTTAATCCTACAACTTTAACAACTCTTCATACTACTAATACTTTTGCTAATGTTGAGTTTAGTGTGCAAGATACTAAAGATACAATCAGCACTAGACTTATTAGTGGAGGATATACTTGTGAATAAAGGCATCGCGTAAGTGATGCTTTTTTTTGCAAAAAAAAACCGCTATTAAGCAGCTTTAGCATTTTTTAATAATTCTCTTTTTTCTTTAGTTGAGATTCTAACTTTTTTTCCGTCTTCAAGTCTTACAACTTGTAAGTTCAATTTTTGTCTCTTTTTAGTAGCTCTTAAAGAGTGAGATCTTAAGTTTTTAACATTTCCTGTTCTATTTGATACGTTAGTTGCCATTATAATCCTCCTTTGCTCTTTTTCTTTCTGCTTAATAACTTTAACACAAAAAGCGCTATAAGTCAAATAAAATCGTTTCTTTGGTGTTTTTTTTATGATTAATTTGTGATAATGTCTTAAGTGTTAACTTGCAAAAATGTCCCAGCAGTAATATTATATGTCACCGA
>CALVYB010000063.1 GCA_944371955.1 uncultured Bacilli bacterium | reverse complement strand
TGCCTAAATTATAAACATATTTTTTCACTAATGTTTAGTTTTTTTCGGGACATTTTCCTAAATTATTGACATTTTTTACCGTATTCTAAATGTTGATGGTGCTTTTTTATAAACAGTAATTAGGGATACAACGCAATATATAACAGTTGCTATTATGGCAATTATCGAAAAAGCAGTTGTAGACATCCTAAAATCAGTCAAAGAATATGCAACCAAATAAGTCGCCATGGATATTAATGAATATGTAAAGCTTTTCATCGCCATGTTTTTATCATATGGTTGGAATAGATAATAAATCACTAAATAATGAATAGAAAAGAATATACTTAAAGCTATAATAAAAATGGGTATAGAGATATAATCAAGCGGATTGGTTGTTCCTCCTGATAAATATAAAAGGATTGGTATACCTAATGCAATAACACTGGCGGGAAGTAAATTGACCTTTGATACTGTTAGTACTCTTGTTTTAAAGACATTTAATATTACTTTAGGATTTCTATAAAAGTTAAATGATAGCATAGAATGATCACAATTATAAAACATAGCTTGAGTAATAATCGCTCCTCGGTTGATAAAATACATTACGATTACAAACCAAGAAATGTTATTTCTTAAAAACTCATTTAATCTTAATGACAAATTGGGTATTATAGTCATTAATATTACTAATCCAATCATAACAGTTAAAGATATCATAGCAAACCATTTAGCACTGCGAAGTAAAATCTCTTTATGCCGTTCGAAAAATATAGTGTTAAACAAATCATAGCCATTTTTACCTTTTAACTTTCTCTCATCAATCTTCTTATCTTTTTCTTTAATTTCGACCATTGCTTGACGAGAATAGTCTTTTGCTTGATTGCTATTCAAGGCTGCTACTTTAGTATTTAATCTTTTATAAATTAGTTTATAATTATTTATTTTTGTTAAACCGATATAACTTTTTACCGCCAAAACTGCAAATAGTATATTTATTATCCCTATTATCATCGGTGTTACAGTTATATTTATTAGTGGTAATAAAATCAGCCCAATACATATCGCTAGAACAGTCCAATATAGTGGATAATTGTATGTTAGCGAAATTTTGTATTTATTATAATGGGCTAAATTTAATCTTTCTCCTATGAAGCGACCTAGAAATCCCAAAATTGTAAACAAAATGATTATGGGATTATGGACTAAAAATAATAAGATAATACTGTGAGTAATCAGATTTATTAATGCTTCTGTCCAAAGTGTTGCTTTCATGAATTCTTTAGCGTCCATATTAAACAAAATAATCGAAAAGTATTTTTTAGTACTGGTAGCTAGTACTTTATTATTAAATAGTATTCCAAAAATTGTAAAAACAAAATAAACATGTAATATACCTGTTGATATATTGTTTGGAGTTAATATACTAGCCAGTAAATAAATAATACAAAAGTACAATAATTTAAAAGCTATAATTTTTAAAGTTGATAAAATTAGTGCCAATATCCTAATTAATGATTTTATCTTTGTACTTTTATATAAGCTATCACTTGGAAATAAATCTTTCAAGATTGGAAAGCGTTTAATATTATAGATAAATGAATTGATAGCATAAGTAATATCAATCTTAAAAGACATCTTTAAGATATTAATCATTTTTCTCATCCTTCAAACTTTCGATAATTTTGTTTTTATATTTTTGGGTATTTAAGTGATTTTTCTCTATCAATTCTAATTTCTTATTATTTAGAATTACTATTTCATCACATAAATCTAAAGCCAACTCTAAAATGTGAGTGGAAAAGATTAAAATATGTCCTTTTTTCATATTTTTTAATAACTGTTTCATCTCTTCTTGAACGACCACATCTAAAGATGTTAGTGGTTCGTCTAACAATAATACTTTAGGATTGGCAATAAAATTTATTAACATTTGCATCTTATTTTTCATGCCATGAGAATAATCTCTTAATAATTTATCTTGATCTTCTTTATCAATTTTTACTAACTCAAAATACTCTTCTATGGTTTTTTCTTCTTTAATTTTATCTTTATTAATTTCTAAGAAAAAAGTTAAAAACTCTTTTCCAGTTAGAAACTCTGGTACTGTAGGTGTCGATATTACATAGCCAATGTCATCAGTTTTTAATTTATTGTCCCCATAATCGTCGCTTAAAATTATTTGTCCTTTATCTATTTCTACATCTTCATTTAAACAATTGAAAAACGTTGTTTTTCCTGCTCCATTACGACCAATTAACCCATAGATTTTTCCTTCTTCAAAGGTAAAATCTATATCTTGTAATACAACTTTTTCACCATATGTTTTTGTTAAATTTTTAATTGTTAATTGCATACTACTCCTCCTTTTTTTATTATACCATAATTTAGTTATAGAAAAAACCATAACAGTTGTTATGGTTTAGATTAGACTATTTATATCTATTTTAATATAGTTTCTAATATAAGTTGGATCATTTTTATAAGCACTTTTATCTTCTTCTATTTTTTTGTCAAATGAATTAAAATCACTTTCAATCTCTTCTTTTTGTTTTAACTCTTCCTTTTCTTCATTGGTCAATGATTGTGTTTGTTGCTTGTTTCTTAATGACTCCAATTCTATGGTTGTATTGAGAAGTTTTAATTCATCTTTTGATTGGTTAATTTCATATTTTGCTATATAGGTGTTTTGAGAAGTGGAATCTTTTACTCTTAATATAATGTATTTTTCCTTTCCAAACTTACACCCCATATAGTCAATGTCTAAGTTAGCATTGGAATAGCTTTGATAAACTGCTTTAGCATAACTTTTACATTGTGCACGTTTTTCTTGATACTCTCTGTCAATTACTTCTACTTTTACGTCTAACTGTTCTTGTTTATCTGGCCAGGTTATTTTTGTTTTAAAGATTGATAATGATGAAAGAACTACTACTATCATTAAAAATAAAATATAAATTATTGAGGCTGTAAAAATAGAAGTTCCACCTTTCTTTTTACATAATTGTAAAAAGGATTCTACATCTATATTGGAATTTTTTTCTTTTAATCTCTTAGTCTTTTTATTAACATATTTTATATATTTTTTATTAAATAACAATCCTAATACGATAGAAGATATTAAAATAAACACTATTATGATATACTTAACTACTGATACATAATTCGATGCAGCTATTAAACCAATTGTCAACCACCCTACACTGAAAGTGTAGGGCTTGTTTTCACTGCTAAAAGCAGGTACATATCGACTAAAAGTCATT
>CALVYB010000062.1 GCA_944371955.1 uncultured Bacilli bacterium | reverse complement strand
ATACTTCACCAACTTTATTCTTTGTATTTATTATACATGAAAAAAACGCATTTTCAAAATTTCATGCGTTTATCCTGGCAAAAAAGAGTAAAAAAGAACAAATTGTCAAAAAACATTGGAAAAAGAAGAGCAAAATATGTTATAATATGCCAAGAAGGAAGTGATCGAGTGGCAGAGTTAAAAGACGTAAAAGGTGTAGGTCCGAAATCATTAGCTTTATTAAATAAAATAGGAATTTATTCAATAGAAGATCTAGTAACTCATTATCCTTTCCGCTATGATATATTAGAAAGAAATAATCTACAAGAAGTAGGAGATGGAGAAAAAATAGTAATAGATGGTAAAGTAGAAAGTATTCCTATCTTAATGCGTTTTAAAGCAGGTTTAAATAAAATGAACTTTCGTCTAGTAACTGCATCAGGAGTTGTGGGTGTATCTATTTTTAATAGAGCTTTTTTAAAAAGCCAATTAGCAGTAGGTACAGGAGTAACGGTAATTGGAAAATTTGATAAACAAAAAAATGTAATTACAGCGGCTGATATAAAATTAGAAACGTTATCTAATAAAATAAAAATTGAACCAGTTTATCACGCAACAAGTGGCTTAACAAATAAGAATATATCTACTTATATCAATATGGCCTTATTAATGTTTGGCAAAGAAATACCAGACTACATTCCAGAAGAATATATGGAAAGGTATAATTTTTCTAATAAAAAGACATCTTTAAATTTAATACATAATCCATCGACCAAAGAAAAATTAAAAGAAGTAACAATACGTCTAAAGTATGAAGAATTATTTGCCTTTATGTTTAAAATCAATTATCTAAAACTTGAAAATAAAAAGAAAAAACAGGGATTAGAAAGAACTATCGATCACGACAAATTGCAAGAATTCATTAAAAATCTGCCATTTGAATTAACTAACGACCAATTAACTGCTACAAATGAGATTGTAGCAGATTTAGAAGCAAACCATAGAATGAACCGCTTATTACAAGGAGATGTAGGAAGTGGTAAAACAATTGTTTCTTTTCTTGCTATGATTGCTAACCATTTAAGTGGTTTTCAAAGTGCTCTAATGGCACCAACTGAAATATTGGCTACGCAACACTATCATAATTTAGAGAATTTTGTTAAAGGAACAGATATTAAGATTGCACTACTTACAGGTTCAACAACCAAAAAAGATAAACAAAAAATTTATGAAGATTTAAAAAATGGAACAATCAGTATGATAGTTGGAACTCATGCTTTAATCCAAGAAGAGGTCGAATATCACAATTTAGGTTTAGTCATTACAGATGAACAACATCGTTTTGGAGTACACCAAAGAGCAAATCTTCAAAACAAAGGTAAAAAGCCAGATGTATTATATATGAGTGCAACCCCAATTCCAAGAACTTATGCATTAACAATCTTTGGTGATATGGATGTATCCACGATTAAAGAACGACCAAAAGGAAGACAAAAGATTGATACTGTCGTAAAGAAAAATAGTGAAATAAAAGATGTACTTGAAATGATGTATAAAGAATTAAAACAAAATCATCAAGTGTATGTAATTGCTCCACTAATAGAAGAAAGTGAAAACTCAGACTTAACAACAGTATGTCAACTAAGAGATCAAATGAAATTAGCTTTTGGAGAACATTATAAGATTGATATCGTTCATGGGAAAATGGCAAGTGCTGCAAAAGATATGATAATGGAACAATTTAAAGAAAATAAAATTCAAATATTAATATCAACAACAGTAATAGAAGTAGGAGTAGATGTACCTAACGCAACTACTATGGTCATATTTGATGCGGATAGATTTGGATTATCTACACTACACCAATTACGAGGAAGAGTAGGAAGAGGTAGTTCTAAATCTCAATGTATCCTAGTAAGTGATAGTGATGCTGAAAGATTAAAAATTATGGAACAAGTAGACGATGGATTTAAAATCAGTGAAGAAGATTTTAAATTAAGAGGTCATGGAGATTTATTTGGTACAAAACAAAGTGGAGATATGTCATTTAAAATTGCTAATGTTAGATCTGATTATAAAATTTTACTACAAGCAAAAAAAGATTCTAAAGAATATCTTCTAAATAAAGAAACAGATAATGATCCATTAAAGATAAAATTAATAGAATCAATTACTAAAGGATAAATAGATTTTCTATTCATCCTTTTTTTGTTATAATAAAAGTAGGTGGTAAACATGATAGTGGAAATACAAACCAGTGATAATCTTATAGAAGCAATAAGACAAAAATTAGGGCTGTCCAAAAGAACTAAATATAGAAATGTATTTGAAAAAAAAGACTACAACACAATTATATTTTTATATGCAAAAAATCTAAAAGAAAGCATACTACAAGACTTTCCATCTCATGAAATAGAAGTAAAAGAAGACAAAATAGATGACAAACAAAAAATAATAATAGAAAAATTAAATCAAGAAGAAAAAATAAAAGCTTATTCTTTTCTTCCTACTGGATTAGGTCACTATGAAACAAAAAAAGAATTATTTTCTCAAATAATTAGACAAGTAAAAGATAAAAATAAACAATACATTTATACAAGAGTAACAAGCATAAATTCCCAAGAAATAAAAGATATAATAGAAGAACTAGAAAGTACACTATTAATAGTTTTAGGTCCATCATTCTTTTGTATCCTTGAAGGGAAAGTAAAAAATAATCCCTGGATAATTAGAACACCAAGTCCTAATGAATATAATAAATTTACTCATATGGCTAAAGAATATGAATTAATATATACTCGTAATAGAAGTGATATTTTTGATGGCAGAATACCTTATAGTAAAGGAGAGTTTACTAAACTATGTAATCCTTATCAATTACGTACATTACTAGTATTTGAAGAAAACGGCAATATCTTAGGATTTATTGAATCAGAAATAAAAAATATAACTCAAACAGACAAACTAAGAAACAGTAGAATTATGACTATAAAAAAATTGTTTGTAACAAAAGAATCCAGAAGGAAAAAAGTTGCAACCAGACTATACGAAAAAGTAAAAGACAAAGCCAAAAAAGAAAAATGTGATCGAATAGAAGTAGAAATTTATAACTTTACACCTGAAGCACAATTATTTTTTGTATCTCAAGACTTAAAAATATTGTCATATCAATACGAACTAAAATTATAAAGATGTAAACTGAAAAATATTTTATTAATAGCAATGTCAATAATTTAGGAAAATGTCCCGAAAAAAACTAAACATTAGTGAAAAAATATGTTTATAATTTAGGCATACA
>CALVYB010000061.1 GCA_944371955.1 uncultured Bacilli bacterium | reverse complement strand
ACATGTATATTATACTACTATCAGACTTATTTCAGCTTTTTGCCATAAAACGGAATTTCAAATAAAAATCTACGTTAGTTAATATACATTACTTATTAATTTGACTGTTTGTTAAATCATGATATAATATCCATGCTTATTTTTTGGAAATATTAGTGAATACACAAAAGAGTTTAAATAAAGGTGTTCCAGTATGGACAGTGGTTGATATTAGATTAGATGATTTATTAAAATTTCAGATAATTCAGAAAAACTGCGCGCACATCAAGGGCAATTGTTAAAAAAATATAGAAAAAAGAACTATATGATTCGTCAGATCCATTTTTTAGCATCAAGGGTAAAGATACTTTTGACCGATATATCGGCTTTATTTATCCAAATGGTCGCGTTATTCTAGATAAATTTTGGTACCTACAGGATTCAACTCTTCAGAAACAATTTAATATCTTATTGGACGACAAAGTATTGGTTTATCAAAAGAGTTGTAAAAAGAATATTTTACTAGTCTATTCTTTTTGATAATGATATAATAAAAAAAGTAGTAGGATGGTGAAATATGAAAGATATATCGTTTGTTGTACCGTGTTACAACTCAGAAGCTTATATGAAAAAATGTATTGATTCTTTATTAATTGGAAAAAATCAGATAGAAATAATTATAATTGATGACGGTTCAACAGATAAAACCGGACAAATTGCTGATAATTATCAAAAAAAATATCCTAAAACAGTAAAGGTAATTCATCAGAAAAACGGAGGACATGGTGAAGGAATTAATGCCGGTCTAAAACACGCTTCTGGAAAATATTTCAAAGTAGTGGATAGTGATGATTGGTTAGATGAAGAAGCTTATAAAAAATTATTAAAGGAAATAAAAAATATTGATACAGATTTAATAGTATGTAATTATGTATATACATATACAGACGGCAGAAAAAATCAAATAATTTCATTTGATAATGTATATGATGAAAATAAAGTATTAACTTGGAATGATATCCATCGTTTCAAAATGACACAATATCCATCACTTCATTCAATGATGTATAAAAAAAGTGTACTTGATAAAAGTAATATAGATTTACCAAAACACGTTTTTTATGAAGATAATCTATTTATCTATTTACCACTAGTAAATACTGAGACAATTTATTATTTAAATCTAAATTTATATCAATATTATATTGGAAGAAGTGATCAATCAGTACAAGCATCTCAAATGATTAAAAGAAGCCATCATCAAGTGTTAGTTTCTAAAAGAGTTTGTACAGCGTACGATTTAACCAAAATAAACAATAAAAAATTACGAAAACTTATGAGAAGAGAATGTATATTTTTAATGACAATCGCTGTTGTGTTTTCTAGGCTAGCTTATTCAAGTGAAGGAGA
The DNA here is from genome assembly GCA_944371955.1 of uncultured Bacilli bacterium. Classification (GTDB taxonomy): domain Bacteria; phylum Bacillota_I; class Bacilli_A; order RF39; family UBA660; genus Faecimonas. The sequence goes on along the minus strand of CALVYB010000061.1, from coordinate 2,090 downwards.
AAAACAATATAAACAATTGTGGCAAGAGCTAAAAAAGGAAAATCCTAAATTATATCATAGTATAAGATATACAACTATAGCAACATTTGTGTCTTTTCCAACTAGATTAGGTAGAAGTCTATCCTTGTTTGGCTATAGATTAGCTCATAAATTAGTGAAATTTAATTAAAAAAGGCAGAAAAGGCCTTTTTTCTTTATAATTCTATAAAAAAAGACTATAAGACATAGAATAATTCTTGATACATGATATAATAGGTATGGTATAAAAAGGAACTTTCCATTTTATACTAATATAGATAATATAAAATTTACTTTTATAAAGTTAGCAATAAAAAGAAAGGAGAATATATGTTAGAACTTAAAGATATATGTTTTGAAAGGTCTGGCAAAAAAATCTTGGACCACATTAATATAACATTAAATGAAGAAAAATTTTATGTAATTACAGGCCCAAATGGTTCAGGAAAATCAACACTTGCGAAAATTATTATGGGGATAGAACAACCGGACTCTGGAACAATTTTATTGAATGGTCAAGATATCACTAATAAAACAATAGATGAACGAGCAAAATTAGGAATTGGTTTTGCTTTCCAACAACCAGTACAATTTAAAGGAATTACAGTATATGATTTATTAAAACTTTCCACAAAAAAAGAATTAACTAAAAACGAAGCTTGTGATATTTTATCAAAAGTAGGACTTTGTGCCATTGAATATGTAGATCGAGAAGTAAACAAATCATTATCAGGTGGAGAGTTAAAACGAATAGAAATTGCAACAGTGATGGCAAGAAATCCATATTTAGCTATTTTTGATGAACCAGAAGCCGGGATAGATCTATGGAGCTTTCAAAATTTAACAGAAGTATTTAAAGAGATAAGTAAAGCATCTCTTGGAACTACGCTTGTAATATCCCATCAAGAAAGAATATTAAATATAGCAGATGAGATTATCCTAATGGGAGAAGGAACAGTTCAAGAATTTGGTAGAAAAGAAGAAGTTTTTGATCAAATATTCAACCCCAAAAAGTGCTGTAAGGAGGTGAAAACCTGTGGAAGCGGAAGATAAAGAGTTACTACAAGAAATTGTTGGTAAAAATCCAGAAGAAGCAGATAGTTATAACATCAGAAAAAATGGTAAAAAATTAGAACGTAAAGTAAATCCTAATATTAATATCGTGTCAAAAGAAGATAATAGTGGAATTGATATATATGTAAAAGAAGATACTTTATTTGGTACAGTAAACATTCCAGTAATCATTACCGAAAGTGGTTTAACGGACGTAGTATATAATGATTTTCATATAGGAAAAAATGCCAATATTATTATAGTAGCTGGCTGCGGAATTACGAATAATGGTCACTGGGATGCTAGGCATGATGGAATTCATAGGTTTTATCTAGAAGAAGGAGCCAAAGTAAAATATATTGAACGTCATTGTGGACTAGGAGTAGGCGATGGAAAAAAAGTCCTAAACCCCGTAACAGAAATTCATATGGCCAAAGGTTCATATATGGTAATGGACACTACTCAAATAAAAGGTGTAGATGATACAATTCGTACTACTAAAGCAGAATTAGATAGTGATGCTACACTAGTAATTACAGAAAAAATATTAACTAGTAAAGATCAACAAGCTAAAACGGAATTTGTTGTAAACTTAAAAGGAGAGAATTCATCTACTCACGTAACATCTCGTTCTGTCGCAACAGATAATTCTTATCAAGAATTTATTTCTAATATTACCGGAAATACAAAATGCTATGCTCATGTAGAATGTGATGCTATTATAAAAGGAGACGGAAAAGTAAAAGCAGTTCCAGAAATATTTGCCAAAAATGTAGATGCTAATTTAATACATGAAGCAGCAATCGGTAAAATAGCAGGTGAACAGCTAATGAAATTAATGTCCTTAGGATTATCAGAAAAAGAAGCGGAAGAAGTTATTGTAAATGGATTTTTAAAATAAAAAAGAAGAAACAATTCTTCTTTTTCTTTTGGTTTCAAATCTATTTGAGTTCCGGTAAAATTCTATAAAATAAGAAAAGATGAATTTGTTTTATCCACAGATTCATCTTTTTTGTACA
>CALVYB010000060.1 GCA_944371955.1 uncultured Bacilli bacterium | reverse complement strand
ACATATCTGTTTTTCTTGATAGTTGGCATGGTAGAGAACAATTGCTTCACTTCTTTCGTAAAATACCGAAACTCAAAGAAATTAACTCTTTCTTTTTTTTCCTTTTTGTTGTAGAATTAATTTGTTACAGATATTGCCCTATAGCCAAGCGGTAAGGCAGTGCGCTCTGACCGCACGATGCGTTAGTTCGAATCTAACTAGGGCAACCAAAAGAGAATAACCTTTGAATAATCAAAGGTTTTTTTGTTGCGACAATATATTTATAATATTTCTTTCTTCTGTGAAAACATATAATAATATGATTTTTAAATAAGAAAGGAAGAAAACAACATGAAAAAAATAAAAAATATATAGGAAAAGATGGAATAGAATTCTTTATGTGTCCATTTACAGATATGTATATAACAGCCGGAGTACAAGGAAATGGAAATAAGCTACATTTAGGAACCATGGCGAATGATATTAGGGGGTTACAATCAGGAATAAGATATGATTATTATGCGCCATGCAAAATGAAATGTTTAAGAATATATCCAGAAAGTGGCCAGTCAATGTGGCAATCGGAGAATAAGGTTAGATTTGCTAATGGAAGAGTGGATTATGCAACAATTATGATAGCACATGATGATAGTCTAAATTGTTATGTAGGACAAATAATTGAACAAGGGAGTAAGTGGGCAAATATGGGAACAAAAGGAAATGCTACTGGAGTTCATTGCCATATTCAAATATCCCAAAGTAGGGATACTACTTGGAAGAAAAATAATTATGGAAATTATTGCTTCAATAATGAATACGATACAGATGCCTGCTATTTTGTAGATGATACCAATGTTATTAATGGGTTAGGAGGGAACTGGAAAAAAACAACAGATATAAAATTAGAAACTTCTCCAATAACTTCAGATAAAAAAGTAGATCAAATCTTATTTAAAGGTAGTAAAGTGAAATTTAATGGCATTTTTAAAGTTGATATTATAAAAAGTCCAATTACTAGCAATTTATTTGGTTATACAAAAATAACAGGATGTACATTCCAAGATTATAAAACAGGAAAAGCAAAAGATTATCATTGGATACCAACTCAGCCATTTATGGAATGTGATAAAAATGGAACAATTACTAAAGATCAAAAATTAACAGGTGGTACTAGTTTTGTAAAAAATGACACTATTTACACAGTAGAAGAAATTGATAGTAAAACAAACTCTGCAAAACTAAATATAAATGGAAAATCAATCTGGGTATTTTCAGACTGCTTATATGAAATTTCTAATTCATAATAAATAGAAGTGGAGGTGTTTTATGAAAAGTGCTTGGACAAACTTGAAACCTTTTATAACTGTAATAATGACTTTAACTCTAGTTGCCTTGCTTTTTGTCCCTATTACTATAAACAAAGAAGTATTAATGCTATTTAGTTCATCTTACGGAGCAATGATTACTTATTTTTTTACAGAACATAAAGAATAAAACCATACCTTGAGAAAGTTCTTTTTCTTGATTTTTATATTAAATTAGTTTATCATTAAATAGAAAACGAATGAGGTGAATTTATGACAGAAGAAGAACGTTTAGAGTTAGCAGAATTACTGTTTCCCAATATAAAAAAAACAAGAGAAGATTATGAAAAAATGTATCCTGAAAGAGATTTACCAGAAGGAGCCATGGTAACAAGATATGGTCCAAGTCCTACAGGAAGCGTACACTTAGGAAATTTACTTAGTGCTTTTGCTGATATGGTTTATGCAAGACAAACAAATGGTAGTTTCTTTTTAAGAATTGAAGATACTGATCAGAAAAGAATGATTGAAGGCGGAATTGAAAATATTATTGGTGTATTGCATGATTTTAATATTCTTCCAAACGAGGGATACTCTTTTGGGGGAGAATATGGACCATACATTCAAAGTGAAAGAAAAGAAATCTATCAAACATATGTAAAAGATTTAGTTAAACAAGGATTGGCTTATCCATGTTTTATGACCGAAGAAGAAATTGCACAAATCAGGGAAGAACAAGAAATTAATAAAGTACAAATTGGTATCTACGGAATGTATGCAGTAGATAGAGATTTAACTTTAGAGGAAATAAAAGAAAAACTTGCTAATGGTGAAGAATATGTAATTCGTCTAAAATCTCCAGGAGATGCTAACAAACAAATAGAGATTGTAGATTTGATTAAAGGTAAAATGAAATTTCCAGAAAGAAATTTAGATGATGTGTTATTAAAGAAAGATGGCACTCCAACTTATCACTTTGCGCATGTAATAGATGATCACTTAATGCATACTACGCATGTAATTAGAGGAGATGAATGGGTATCAAGTTTACCATTACATATTCAATTATTTGAAATATTAGGCTTTAAGTCGGTAAAATATGCTCATATTGCCCCAATTACTATTAAAGATCAAGAAACAGGAAATATCAGAAAGATTAGTAAGAGAAAAGATCCTTGGTTTGGAGTTAAATACTATGATGAAAATGGAATCCCAATAGAAGCACTACATCTTTATCTAGCAACAATAACAAATACTAACTTTGAAGAGTGGTATTTAAATAATACTGATAAAGATATTTCTGAATTTAAGTTTAGTTTTGATAAACAGGCAGTAGGAGGTACTTCTTTTGATGAAGCAAAATTAGTAAATTTATGTAAGACATATTTTTCTCGTAAACGTGGAGAAGAAGTGTATAATGAGACTTATCATTGGGCTTTAAAGCATGACGAAGAGTATGCAAAATTGTTAGAGGAAAATAAAGAGGATATGATTAAATTCTTCGATATTGAAAAAGATGGCCCAAGACCGAGAAAAGATATTGCTAAATATTCTGATGTAAGAGAAGAATTTTCATATGCTATAGATTCAATTTTTAAGAAAGAAAATTATTCTAAATATGATGGAAATAAAACATATGACGTTGTATTGATAAAAGAGTATGTTGAACAGTTAGATTTATCAGTAACAAATGAAGAATGGTTTAACAAAACAAAAGAATTTGCAATGGAACATGGATTTGCTGCTAGCCCTAAAGAATACAAAAAATCACCAGAAGAGTACAAAGGACATGTTGGTGATATTTGTGAAGCAATTCGTGTAATGATTACTGGTAGAACAAAATCCCCAGATTTATTCTCAATTATGAAAGTATTAGGGAAAGATAGAATTCGCGATAGAATAGAATTATATAAACAATATAGTAATCAATAGAAAGTGTATTACACTTTCTCGAGAAGTGGCTCAATTTGGTAGAGCGCTACGTTCGGGACGTAGAGGTTGCAAGTTCAAATCTTGTCTTCTCGACCATAAGAATTAGAAAGAGATGTATTCTCTTTTTTTCGTGCTATTTTTTAATAAACCAAAAGTAGAAATAGTATTTAAAATAAAAAATTATCTAAGAGAAGAGTTATGAATTAAACTTCGAACCACAGCACTTATAATTAATTTTTATAATTCTTATATTTGAGTTCCGGTAAAATTCTATAAAATAAGAAAAGATGAATTTGTTTTATCCACAGATTCATCTTTTTTGTAC
>CALVYB010000059.1 GCA_944371955.1 uncultured Bacilli bacterium | reverse complement strand
AACTTCCTATAGAACAGGAGCTTGAAAATAAAGAAGATGAAAATCAAAAAGTATTAAATAGTAGAAAGCTTGAGAATTTAGATATAAAGGAAGAAACAAGTTTACATCAAGAAATTAAAGGGGAAACACTTGGACAAAGATTAGGATTAGAAAAAGTTGGAATTTATGGAGCAGAAAAATTGGTAAGGATTTCTAAAAGTCAATTATCATCAGAAGACAGGAAAGGAATATCTAGTTCTGTTATTGATGTAATGGCTGTTGTAAGAAAAGATGGTTCTGCTGTAATATTAGGAGATAATGTATTAAGGGTAAATAGTAGAGAAGGAACAAATCCTACACAAGAAAATTTAACTTTAGATAATAATGATGCAAGTATTGATAAAGAAATTAATACTACAAGTTATGAGATAGTTCAAGGTAATGGAAGAGAATATCTTAGTATTGGATATGATGAAAATTCAGGAAAGGAAATAAAATATTCTATGTATTCACATCAAGAAGGTCAATATGTGGATGTAGAATTGGAAACTAATAGAACATTTTATCAAGATCCAAGAGTTAGAGAGTTTCTAAGAGATAGAAATGAGGGAATTCATGAAGCTGATGAAATTTTAAATACTTATACTAAAGAAAATTTAGATGATATGTCAAGGACAATTCTAAATAATTCTGATAACGGGATAAGTGAGGTTTATAATCAAGCAGATGTGAAAGAAAAGATTATCCAAAAAATTAAGGAAAAAGGCTATGGTAAAGATGATTATGATAAAGTGATAGAAGAAGTAGAAGAAGAAATGAAAGAAAGTGCAAAAGGACAGATAGTACGAGGAGATATGATTTAAGAGATTTGTTTTGTAACATACCATATATTTTTTAATATAATATATAAAAAGCATATGGAGGCAAAATATGGAAAAGGTTACAAATTTGAATGAAGTAAAATTAAATGAAACAGCTATAATAGAAAATTTGAAATGTACAGAAAATGTTAAAAGAAGATTATTAGATTTAGGTTTTATAAGAGGAACAAAAATAACACCTATATTGATTAGTCCAAGTAAGGATCCAAGGGCTTTTTGGATTAGAGGAATAACAATTGCCTTAAGAAAAGAAGATGCTAGACAAGTATCAGTAAAAGTTAAGTAATTTGTAGAAATTATTAAATATGTTGATAAATGGTATTTTTGAAATTCAAATATAGCTTAGCTGAAAGAATTATGGTTAATTGCAAAAGTAAATTCCAGTTTGAAATGCAAGACTAAATGCCAGATTTGAAAGAAAATGGTAATTTATGGAATGAAACAAAAACACCTAGAATAAAAAAATAAAGTGGATTTTTAGTTGTGTGCAAGACTAAATTCCACTTTTTAGTTACTTTATCTAATATATTTTTCATTATTTTTTCTTGTTAATTAAATATGGTTTTAGTATAATATTGTCAGGATGGACTTTAGAAAAGTTTAATTTTTTCATTGTGTCCATACCTAAATATATACTAGCCATATCAAATGGTATAGCAAAGTTTAAAACTTCACGTGCTGTACTATTGATATGGCTCATCATTAGGTCAATATCAGATTGATTGTAATTATCCATGGAAGTACCTTTTGGGATAATATATCTAATATACTCATGATTTTTTTCTACTTTAGCTTTTTGGTCAGAACGGTTAGCATCACAATAAAAAATCCAACATCTTTTGCTACCATCTATACTAGTTTCAAGTTCATCGGGTTTCTGAAATTCTCCGCCATTATCAGTCAAAATACATTTAAAAACACGTTTGAATAATTCGGTACCAATGATTTTTTCAATATTATCAAGTTCTTTCTTCACAGCTTCGCTAGTTTTATTTGGAAGTAATCTTGCTATCATAAAATTAAAATTTCTAAATATCATTGTTAACAAAACTTTTCCTCCCTTAATGCCTTCAACAGTATCCATTTCAACGACATTAATGTTGGGGTTATCTATTAAGAACTTTTGAAAATCATCATAAGTTCTGCCAATTCTATAACTGTAATCTTTTTTAGTTTTATTATTATTTTTGTTACGAACCTTATATTTTACTCTTCTAGGTAAATCAATATTTTTCACAGAAAAAAGCCCCATATCTATATAGTTGTATAAACATCTTATGGAGCAACCAATTTCTTCTTTATGATTAGCATAAATTAATTTTATAGATTGTCCTTGCTGTATTAATGGGGAAATTAATTGATCAATTTTTTGTAATTTTTCTTCTGAAGTATTAATTCCCTCTCTACAAGAAATGAGTGAGTTCTCATAGTTTTTTTGTGCATTACTAGCAAGATATACATATTTAATTTTTCTACATTGTGGATAACAATTGCAAGCATTGCAAACATAAGGCGGTTTTAACAATTTTACACATAAATCTAATTCATATTGAGAACAAATGCTATTGCATTTTCCACAACGTCTACATTCGCTATGACAATTAGAATTACATAAATTCTTAATAGTACAAGAATTTTTATTCTTACAGTAATTATTCCTGTTATTGAAATTAGAAGGGAAGTGTTCAGTTCTATATTTCTTTACTTCTTTAGAAATTGTGGTGGGATCTTTCTGAATATTTTCAGCAATTTGGTAAAATTTAAAACCAGCTTTTAGAAGTTTTTCAATATCCTCTCTATTAAGTAAAGTCAAATGTTTTTGATAGTGTTTGTTACCTTTATTACTCAAAGTATTCACCACCATTCAAAGCATCATATAACTTTATTTCAAGTTCATATATGTAATGTTCAATTGTTTGAATATCCTCCTCTGTGCATAATGTATAATCAATTAAATCATCCAAGTAAGCATTATATTTTCCTATTTTTAGGCTTTTTAAAAACTTTAGCATTTCTCTTGTATGACATAACATATCATTGATAATTATTTTTATATCTTCATCTATCATCATTATTCTCCATTTCTAATATTAGATAAAGTAACAAAACAATTATATAACAGAAAATATGTGCAAAAGTAAATTCCACATTTAGTAGCTGGAATTTACTTTTGCACTTAAATTTTTTTGTGCAAGACTAAATTCCAGATTGCCGGAATTTTGATGCAAGACTAAATTCCAGTTTTAAAACAAATCTGGAATTTACTTTTGCAATTAAATTTGCAAAATTTGATTCGAAAAATCCATTGAATTTTAGGGGCTTTTATGGTATAATAATATCAAAGGATTTTTCCTTTTGTGTAACTGGCCATATCATTTGTTTGATATGGTTTGGCAAGTTCTAGCAATACAGAAAGGAGATTGAAATATGAGAAAAATGGCATATTTCACAGAGGTAATGAGGACTTGTAGGAATCAGGAAAAGGAGAAGGCGGTTAAGACCTTAAAAAATTTCCTGAAAAACACATCTTTCGAGGAATTGGAAACAATTACTCGGGAGAGCAGCAGGGGGGCAGAGATAATGGCCTTGAAATCAAATCCAGCTTTGATAGAACCGTTTATAAAAGCTGAAGAAGCTGATAACTCTCTACCTTTTGGCGAATGGATTTCCAACTTTTCCAGAAGTTGGAATCTGTTGAACTAATCGTGGGGACCTGTCTTAGGGCAGGTCCTTTAAAAATGCCTGTAAATTTAATCTAGACAAAAGCTGAACAAATCTAAACCATCCAATTATTACATTTTTATTACAAATTAAAAAATTTCTTGTTAGATTTAAATATTATTGAT
>CALVYB010000058.1 GCA_944371955.1 uncultured Bacilli bacterium | reverse complement strand
TTTTTTAAAAAAACTGCCATTTACTCTTACAATTATGCTTTTAGAACAGAATCTGAAATTTAACTTTTCATTTCACTCCTTTATTGATATTTTTGCATTGCTTTCATCATTTGATTAATTTGTTTTTGATTAGGTTTTCTACCCATTTGCATCATTAATCCCTTTAACATTTCTTCTGAAATTGGGGGATTATCTTTTAGATATTTTTTCATTAATTTTCTTGCTACAACGACTCCGATAACTAAGCCGATAATTAATCCTAATAATACCATTAATATATCATGTAACATAAATTCATCTCCTTACTACTTACCATTTTACTAAACTTTTCTTCGTTCTACAAGCTATATCGTCTCTTTTTCTCCAAATTCTTCTAAGAAAAAGTAGTCTTGATATTTAAATTCACAAACAAATAACCTATTGTTGATTTGATTCAAGTAATAAAAGAAAGAGGAAGATAATTGTTCGGCTTCTATTTTTATATAACTTTTTTTTACTGTTAGTCTACTAATCTCGTCTCGATAAAGATTATTATAATAATGAGTATTTTTTCTTTTAGAATATGGAATATCTTGATGTAATTTTAAAAATAAATATCTATCTATTTTATTTTTATCTATAGGGTTAACTAATTGTTTAAATACATGATATCCATACTCTACTTCTTCTTTTTCTAAATAATAAACTTCTTTTAATATATTATATAAAATTCTTTCATTGCCTTTATACAAATTAATAAATTCTTTTTTTATATCAAAAATAAAATAGACTCTCATAATATCACCTAGAATTACTATACTCTAGGTAAGAGTCTATTTTTGTCGATTATTTTAATAAGTTTTCTATTTTTTCTTCTAGAGAATCAACATCAAAGCCAAATTTTTTATATACTTCTTCTTTTGTACCGCTAGCGCCATATTCATCTAATGTAATTAAATATTTCTTATTAAATACAATACTATTCCATGACATTGAAGAAGCTGTTTCTATAACAATTTTTCTTACTTCTACTGGTAATATGTTATCAATATATTCTTGGGGTTGTTCTAAGAAACGTTTGATGCATGGCATAGATACTACTTTTATATCTAAACCTTTTGTTTTCAAACGTTTAGCTACTTCTATAGCCAGATGAACTTCTTCTCCTGTGGCGATTAAAATTCCAGACAACTTTCTTTCAGGGTCAAAGACCGTATATCCTCCTTTAGAAACTTCATTTATTTTAGTGGTTTCCAAAATAGGAAGGTTGTTCCTTGATAAAGATATTGCTGCTGGGCCACTGGTCTTTTCGAAGATAGCACGATAAACTCCAATTACTTCGTTAGCATCCGCTGGGCGAAAAACTTCCAAATTGGGTGTTGCTCTTAGAGCTGCTAACTGTTCAATAGGTTGGTGAGTTGCTCCGTCTTGACCTACGCTAATGGAATCGTGTGTAAAAATATAAGTTACGGGTAAATCCATCATCGCAGCCATTCTAATACTTGGCTTTAAATAATCACTAAAACTTAAAAAGGTAGAGCCATATGGATGATAACCACACAAAGCTAGACCATTTAATATAGCGCCCATAGCGTGTTCTCTTACTCCAAAGAAAATGTTTTTCCCTATTGGGTTTTCACTGTAAAAATTGCCGGCTCCTTCAACATAGGTTTTAGTAGAACTAAATAAATCGGCACTTCCACCCATAACCGTAGGGTACCTATTTGCAATTGAAGTTAATATTTTTCCAGATGTCACTCTAGGCGATTCACTTTTTTCTATTGGTGGTTCATAAATAATATCTTTTAAGTCAAATGATTTATTGCCACTCTTAAAGTTTTCTAACCATTCCCTGTCTTCTTCCTCTAAAGAATCTACAGCCTTGTTGAATTTTTCAGTAATATTTTTACAACGGTTATGAATCAAAGTTCTAAAATCGTCTACTGTAATTTGTGATACAGTAAATGGAATGTCCCGAATTTGCATCTTTTCTTTAATGTTGGCAATATCTTCCCTATCTAAAGGTTGTCCATGAACTAAGTTGGTTCCTTCTAATTTTGAGTATTTACCAATTTTCGTTTTCACTTCTATTAAAGTTGGTTTATCTGTTGAGGATTTAGCTTCTTCTATTGCTTTATTAATCAAAGAGATATCCTCACCATCTGCTACTGTAATTACATTCCAACCTTGAGCAATGAACCGCATAGCTACATTTTCTGTAAAACATTGGATTGTAGGCCCATCTAAACAAGTATCATTAGAATCATATAACACAATTAGTTTATTTAATTTTAATGCTCCTGCAAGAGATGCTGCTTCATATGAAATTCCTTCCATTAAATCTCCATCTCCGCATAAAACATATGTATTAAAGTCTATAATTTCTTTTTTTCCTTTATTAAACCTTGCACTTAAATTTCTTTCAGCAAGCGCTACACCTACTGCTGTTGCTAACCCTTGGCCTAATGGTCCTGTCGTCATTTCTACTCCTGGTGTTTTTTTGTATTCTGGATGTCCTGGTGTTGTTGAATCTATCCTTCTGAATTGTTTTAAATCTTCCAATGTTAATGGATAACCAGCCATATGCAAGGTTGCATACAATAAAGCTGATCCATGACCCGCTGACATGATAAATCTATCACGATTATAAAAATTGGGATTTTCTGGATCTACTTTCAAATGATGTGCATACAAACTATAAATAATTGGGGCAGCTCCTAATGCAATTCCTGGGTGTCCGCTTCCTGCCGCGTCAATCATGTCTATTGCCAATGAACGAATTTGATCAACAATTTTTTGTTCATTAATTTCACTCTCATCTCTTTTTGGTGCTACCACTATAATCACTCCCTATATGTTCATTATATCATGGAAAACTATTTTGGCAAAATTTTTCAAAATTCTTGTCCTTTATTGCTACACCAATAAATTATTTGAGTTTCTATGAATACTAACATTATTCCCATTATTACTATTTTAATTCCAAAAAAAGTAGACCCTAGTAACAATATAGCTGAACATATAACCCATAAAAAGCAAGTTGTTGAGAATTTTTTATTGAGTTTGTGTAAAAACAGCGCCACAGTATCATATCCGAGCGTTGCTGATTTTTCTTTTAGGCAAAGATAGTGTCCTAACCCAATTAATACCCCTGCGATTAAAATACTATTTAATGTGCTGGTAACGATTACTACACCTGCCCAACTAAAAAAGGCGAAAAAAAGGACATAACATAAGCTACTAAATAATGTTTTTAGAAAAAATCTTTTTCCCATCGCGATATAACTAAAAACTAATATTATAAAAGTTAAAATACATACGGTATATGTTAGATTTGTATCAAAATAATATGACAATAGTAGCGCAGTTGATGTTACTCCTCCGTCTACAATATTGTTAGGAATAGCAAATAATGTGTATGCTGATGTTACTAGTAAATTTCCTAAAACTATGATTAATAAACTTCTTACTTTTTGTTCCACTATATCACACCTTATCTTGTGTTATTTAGTATAACATTAATTTGAATTTATTTCTTCTATTTTCTTTTTTCTAGTGTTAAATAGTGTCAATTTATCTTTGTTATAGAGGCTAGTTTCAATAAGAACAAGGTGTTTTGGGTCATGAAAAATCATAATGAACTTTAACTGACTAATGCATCATCATAAAACATATATATTTCATTTTACGCATTTCCTTTAGAAAATAAAAACCAACTCAATGATGTGAACCCCATTTAGGAGACATCAAATAAAAAAACTAGATAAAAAATCAAGGGCGAACGAAGTGAGTTCATCT
>CALVYB010000057.1 GCA_944371955.1 uncultured Bacilli bacterium | reverse complement strand
ACATAGTAATTATACAACAAATTATTTAAAATAAAAAGACTATTAACAAAATTTACTTTGTCAACAGTCTGTAAAAAGTAGTATGTGATACTACTTTTTTTGTTGTTAATTAAGAAAAATTTAGGTAATTTCTTGCTGAAATATTGCTTTTATTATATAATAGTAAGCAGTATTTAAACTTTGGAGGTGGACTATTTATGGATAATAAAAAACTAGCAGTTTTAGTTTTGAATGATGTAGTAGTCTTTCCAAATAATGAAGTTAGGATTGAGTATGATGATTCTTTCGAAAAAGCTAGTATTGATTATACCGATAGTACAGATGATAAATATTTAGTAATTGTAAATCCAATAGATTCTAATTATATGGAAGATGTTACGGCTTTACCAAGTTATGGGGTTTTAGGTCAGTTGAAATTAAAATTGACAGTTCCAAATGGTAAAACAAGAGTTGTAATTCAAGGTATTCGTAGAATTGCTGTATCTAATTATTTTTATGAAAATGGATTTTATCAAGCAGATGTTAAGGAAATATCTAATATTTCTACTGGAGATGAAAAAAATTATTTTACTTTATTAATGAAATCTTTAGACCGTTATATTGAAAAAGCACCTTATATGAGTAATGCTGTAGTTAGTCAGTTAAATAGTGTAGAATCTTTAGATGAACTTTGTGATTTGGTTGGTTCTTTCTTGCCAGTTGATTATAATAAAAAGAAAAAATATGTTCTTACTATTTCGTCAGTTGAAAGAGCTAGAATCATTGTCGAAGATATGAATGAAGAAGTTAAGTTTTTGGAGTTGGAGCAAAAGATTGAGAGTGAAGTAGAGCAAGAAATAGAGGAAAGTCAAAAGGAATATTTTTTACGAGAAAAACTTCGGGCTATTAAAAGAGAATTAGGTGATATTAATAGTAAGGATGATGAAGTAGAAAATTTAAAGAAAAAATTGGCAAAATTAAAATGTAGTTATAAAGTAAAACAAAAGATTAAAAACGAGATTTCTAGGTATGAAGCAAGCAGTAGTCATTCACCTGAAGTTGGTATGATTCGTGATTATTTAGATTGGATGCTTCATTTACCTTGGAATGTTTATACGAAGGATACTAATGATTTAGTTAAAGTGGAATCTATTTTAAATACTAGTCATCATGCATTAGAAGAAGTGAAGTCACGTATTTTAGAATATCTTGCTGTAAAGCAAAACACTAATAATTTGCGTAGTCCAATTCTTTGCTTGGTTGGTCCTCCGGGTGTTGGTAAAACTTCTCTTGCGCTTAGTATTGCTGATAGTTTGGGTAGAAAAGTTGCTAAAATTAGTGTTGGTGGTATTAATGATGAGGCAGAGATAGTTGGACATCGTCGTACTTATGTTGGGGCTAATCCTGGAAGAATTATTCAAGGTATTCGTAAGGCAGGTACTGCTAATCCTGTATTTATTATTGATGAAATTGATAAAATGACAAAAGATATTAAGGGTGATCCTGCCAGTAGTTTACTTGAAGTTTTAGATCCAGAACAAAATGATAAGTTTTCTGATCATTATATTGAAGAGGAATTTGATTTGTCTAAAGTTTTATTTATTGCAACAGCTAATTATATTGATCAAATTCCGTATGAGCTTCGTGATCGGTTGGAAATTATTGAACTTACTAGTTATACTGAATATGAGAAATTAGATATTGCTAAAAATCATTTGATTCCTAGAGCTATGGATGAACATGGCCTTACTCCTTTACAGATTCAGCTAGATGATCAGGCTATTATGGATATGATTCGTTATTATACAAAAGAAGCCGGAGTACGTGAGTTAGATCGAATTATTGCCTCTTTATTCAGAAAAATCGTTAAGAAAATATTACTAGAAAAAGAGCAAGTTTTTTACCATATTACAGAAAAAGACTTAGAATATTTTTTGGGCAAAAAGAAATATAGTTATGAAAAAACTGGAAAGAAGTCTGAAATCGGGGTCGTTAATGGTATGGCATATACGGCATTTGGAGGAGATATTTTGCCGATTGAAGTCACTATGTTTCCGGGTAAAGGAAAACTTATTCTTACAGGGTCTTTAGGTGATGTTATGCAAGAATCTTGTCAGATAGCTTTTAGTTATATTAAGACTAAAGCGCAGGATTTTTCTATTCCTATTAAAATGCTTTCAGAAAATGATATTCATCTTCATTTTCCTGAAGGGGCTGTGAATAAGGATGGCCCTTCTGCCGGTATTGCTATTACTACTGCGCTTATTAGTTTATTTAAAAATCAAGCAGTAGCAAATGATATTTCTATGACTGGAGAAATTACGTTACGAGGAAGGGTTTTGGCAATTGGTGGACTTCGTGAAAAAGTTATTGGTTCTCATAGAGCTGGTATTAGAAAAATATTTTTACCAAAAGAAAATAAAGCTGATTTGGAAGAGATACCAGAAGAAGTAAAAAAAGATATTCAATTTACTTTTGTAGATAATTATTGTCATATTTATGATATTTTATTTTAATGTACTTAAATTTTTATAATCCTGTTGAGGTATTCCTTTTTATAAAAAATTAGTTAAAGAATATCGATATATTTTTAATACGAAAGTAGTCGTATAAAGAGTCAAAAGAGTTAATTAGATAACTCTTTTTTTCATATTCTTGTTTCTATTTCATATACTCTGTTAGGAGGGATAAAATGCGAAAAGTTGTTTCGTTTGATAAAAATTTAGAATTTAAAACTATGGTAGGGGAAGTAACTTCAATTTCTTTAGATCCTAATTTGCATTTTTCTGATGATAGTGATATATCAGGAGAATTAGTTATTTCTGGTAAGTATAAGTTGACAGCAGCTTCTAGATTGGAAGATGATTTTTTATTTTCTTTGCCTGTTGAAATTGCTTTAAGTGAAAAATTAGAAGAAGATACTAGAAGTGTTTCTATTGATGATTTTCGATATGAAGTGGAAGATGGGGATAAATTGAATTGCCATATTGATTTAGTAATTGAAGGAGTTGAGAAAATAGATATTCCAGACGAGGAAGGTCCTATGGAGAATATTTTAGAAGTTCATCATTCAGATAAAGAAACGTTTAAGAGCAATTCTGATTTGTTACATAGAGAAAATAGTAAAAATTATTTTCAACCAGATGATAACGATTTACATTCGAATGAAACCAGCAATGAAGTTTTAGAGGTTGAAACGATACAAGAGGAGCATTCTGTTGGTTCATTATTTTCTTCTTTCAAAGATAGTGATGAGAGTTTTTCTACTTATTCAGTTTATATTGTTAGAGAAAACGATACATTAGAGTCAATTATGACCAAATATAAAATTCGTCGTGAAGAATTAGAAGACTATAATGATTTAGATAATTTAATGACAGGTACTAAAATCATCATTCCTACTCACAATGAATAATATTTTTATTCATAAATATTTTTATATTCGTGGTAAAAAAGTAATAGAAACTAGTGAAGGAAAGTTTTTTATGATTCCTAAAAGTGATTCAAAAAAAACTTTTCATTATTTAGAGACAAAAAAGTTTCCTTTCTTTTTACCTCTTGAAACATTATATAGAGAAACTTATGAAATTTATCGTTATATAGATGATGATACTGATATTCATGATAAAGGCATTGATTTGGTTCATATTTTAAGTTTATTACATATTAAAACAACCACCTATCAAGAGGTGGCTTTAGATAATGTAAAAAAAATATATGAAGATATTTTAAAGCAACTGGATTTATTATTCCAATTTTATCAGGAATTAGTAGAGCAAATCATGTCTCATATTTATATGGCTCCGGATGAGTACTTGTTTATTCGTAATAGTAGTGTATTTTATCAAAATTTGGAGCAGAGTAGACAGTATTTAGAAATGTGGTATCAAAAAAAGAAAAATTCTAGTAAAGAAAGAGTGGTTTTTTTACATGGATCACCTTGCCTAGATACTTTTATTGGTGGTAATAATCCTTGTTTTATGGATTGGAAATTTTCTCATAAAGGTTATGTGATTTATGATTTTTTATATTTTTATAAAAAGAATGTTCAGCGATTAGAAATGCAATCCTTGTTTCAAATTTACCAAAGTAAATATCCTTTTTTGGAAGAAGAAAAATATTTATTTTACTGTCTTATTTTATTGGATGAAAAAATTGAGTTTACTTCTAACCATTATGAAAATACAGTTTTGGTTCAAGAAAGAGTTTCCTATGCTTTGAAAACTAAGCAGTTTATATTAGAACAAAATCAAAAAAATCAAAAAACAAATCAAGAAGAATTCAGCGAGTAAAATAATGGCATTTAGTCTGGTTGTAATAAAAATTAATAATATTATTTGATAAAAAATTATAATGAAAGTTGCAATTAAGCCTAAAAGATAAAGTAGATTATTTCTTCTTTTTTGTTTGCAGTAGTTACATCTGCAAAATAAATTATGCTTCGTTTTCATTTAATCACCTAGTATAGTTTATGTAGTCCCTTCTTTTTTTGTTATTTTTAGTGTCAATAATTTAGGAAAATGTCCCGAAAAAAACTAAACATTAGTGAAAAAATATGTTTATAATTTAGGCATAC
>CALVYB010000056.1 GCA_944371955.1 uncultured Bacilli bacterium | reverse complement strand
GTATGCCTAAATTATAAACATATTTTTTCACTAATGTTTAGTTTTTTTCGGGACATTTTCCTAAATTATTGACACTACTTATTTTAAATCATATACAAAATTTTTAAATTCAGTACCCCTGATTTCACACTCTTTATATTGATCCCAAGAAGCGGAAGCAGGACTTAATAAGATAACATCTCCATTCTCAGATACTTCATAAGCCTTTTTGAAACCATCCTTTAAAAATTCATAACTATATACAGAAATATCCATCATATTAGCAAACTGTACCACTCTTTCTCGACACTGACCTATTGCAATAATACTTTTTACATTCTGTAAATAATCTGAAAGCTCAAAGAAATCCTGACCTCTCTCTAAACCTCCTAAAATTAAGATAGTAGGTTCATCAAAGGATGATAGAGCAATCTGAGTGCACTTAATATTAGTAGCTTCAGTATCATTATAAAATTTACGACCATTGACAGTATCAACATATTCTAATCGATGCTCAACTCCTTTAAAATTACGGACAACATCAACTATCACTTCATCAGAAATATTTAATTCTTTTGCAACCATCACTGCGGCCATCACATTTTCTACATTATGTAGACCAGCAATCCTAATATCATCCCGACTCAATATTTTCTTATCATAATAATAAATATCTCTACCATCTAAATAGCAACCATTAATAGAGTTTTCACTAGAAAAGAATTTTTTGACAGATAAAATACGTTTAGTCTCATCTAAAACATCAGGATTCTCAACATTCAAAATTGCTACATCATGCTCTGTTTGATTTTTAAATAATTTAGCTTTTACTTTTTTATAAATTTCATAACTACCAAAAAAATCAATGTGTGCAGGACTTAAATTAGTCATAACCGCAATATTTGGATGAAAAGTAGACAAATTTTCTAGTTGTTGACAAGAAACTTCCATTACCACTATATCCTCTTCTTTTAGCTTAGTTAAAATACTAGAAAGAGGGAAACCGATATTACCAGCTAAAAATGCCTTATCGCCAAAGGCTTTCTTAACAATAGCATAAGTAAGAGATGTGGTAGTTGTCTTACCATTAGTGCCTGTAATACCAATTAGTTTTACATTTTTCGGAAACAAGCGATAAGCCATTTCAACTTCATTAATAACTTCGATTCCTAATTCTCTCGCCTTCAAAACATATTTATGATGAATAGGAACACCAGGATTTTTAATTAAATAATCAAAAGAAGAATCTAGTAAATCATCAGGATGACCACCAAAAATAAATGTTACACCTAAATCTCGTAATTCTTTAATTTTCTCTTGATCTTGCAATTCTTCCTTTTTATTATCATTTAAAATAACTTCATTTCCTCGTTCAATTAAAACCTTCGCTGCTTCATAACCACTTCTAGCAAAACCTAATATCAAAATTTTATTATTTTTAAACATAACATCACCAATATAAGTATACTATAAACATACCTATTTGACCACTGAAAATAAGCATAATATATTGAAAGAAAGAACAAATATATGATATAATTAACAAAGAATAGGAGCGCACATATGAGGATTGTAACCATTACCCCTGAACAATTTGATAAATATGCCAGTAAACACAGATATCGAAATTATTATCAATCATCTGTATACGGAAACACCATGAGAAAATTTGGATTTAACATCCACTTTTTAGGCATAACAGACGACTCCAACACACTAATTGGAGCCTCTCTCATAATTTACAGAGAAGTGTTCATGGGACATAAAATTGCTTATGCGCCAAGAGGAATTCTTTTTAACTACGAAAATCCCACTCAGCTACAAGAGCTAGCTATAAAATTAAAAAAGATATTAGGTAAACAAGGCTTTATGTTATTAAAAATAGATCCATATATTCCTGCAACCATAAGAAATCATGAAGGAAACATTATGAATTTTAATAACCAAGTAAATTTAATTATGGCAAATTTACAAAAAGCTGGCTTTACGCATCAAGGGAGAACGCTATTTTTCGAAGGAGAAAAACCTAGATGGGAAGCTTTAGTTATTTTAAACAAAGATATTAGAGCCTTATTTAATAGTTTTGATAAAAGAACAAGACATAAAATTAGAAAAGCAGCAAATTGTGGTATAGAATGCTATAAAGACCCTAGCAATAACTTAAATATATTATACAATTTTATAAAAAGAAAAACACCAAAACCAATCGAGTTTTATAGAGAATTAGTAAGTAACTTCGGTAATAATGTAGATGTATATTACAGCAAAATAAATACAGAAATATATGTAATAAACAGCAGAAAAGCTTATGAAAAAGAAATGGAAAAAAATGATGAAATTGCAGAAAAAATACAACAAATAGATATTACAGCCCAAATGAAAAATGCGCTATTAAATAAAAAAATGGAATCCGACAAATTATTAAACACTTATAAAAATAGCATGGTACAAGCTACAGAGCTATTAAAAAAATATCCGGATGGAATTATTATAGCCGGTGCTATTGTAATAAAATATGATAATTCGGCATTCTTATACATTGATGGATTCGACACAAATTACTCTCATCTCAATCCAAGCTATCTTTTAAAATGGAGAATGATAGACGATTATAACAAACAGCATTTAAAATACTTTAATTTGAATGCTATTGTAGGAGAATTTGAAAGAAAAAACAAGTTTAGCGGTCTAAATGAAATGAAATTAGGATTTAATTCAACTATAACTGAATATATTGGAGAATTTGATATAATATTGAATAATTTCACATATAACTTATATAAAAACTTCGGAAAAAAATAATAGAAAAAGAGGATTCAAATGAAAAGAAAAATTGTAGTTCTTTGTGGTAGTATGAAAGTAAAAGATGAAATATTAAAAACAATGGAAAGACTTGAAAATAAAAATTATGAAGTTTTATTACCCATAGAATGTATGCAAGGGCTTCCGAAAGAAATAGCTTCACGAGCACATTTTGATAGAATACAAGATAAAAAAACAGACATTGTATTAATAGTTAACGCAACCCAAAATAGCATAAAAAATTATATTGGACCAAATTCTTTGGCAGAAATTGCTTTCGCATTCTATTTTAAAAAAGATATATACTTATTAAATGACATATACGAACCATATAAAGATGAAATAACTGGGTGGCATGTAACACCTTTAAATGGTAACTTAGATAATATAAAATAAAAAGGAACTATAATATAGTTCCTTTTTATTTATAACTTTCTTCTACTGCAACTGCAACAGCTACACTAGCACCTACCATTGGGTTATTACCCATTCCAATAAGTCCCATCATTTCAACATGAGCAGGAACAGAAGATGAACCAGCAAATTGTGCATCAGAATGCATTCTACCCATAGTATCTGTCATACCATAAGAAGCAGGACCAGCAGCCATATTATCAGGATGTAGAGTTCTTCCAGTACCACCTCCAGAAGCTACTGAAAAGTATCTTTTTCCTTTTTCCCAGCATTCCTTTTTATAAGTTCCAGCAACAGGATGTTGAAAGCGAGTTGGATTAGTAGAATTCCCAGTAATAGAAACATCTACATCTTCCAAATGCATAATAGCAACACCTTCACGAACATCATTTGCTCCATAGCAACGAACTTTACTACGTTCACCATCAGAATATGCAATTTCTTCTACAATAGAAACTTCATTCTTAAAGAAATCAAAATTAGTTTTTACATAAGTAAATCCATTGATTCTAGAAATAACTTGAGCAGCATCTTTACCCAATCCATTTAAGATTACTTTTAATGGAGTTTTACGAACTTTATTAGCAGATTTTGCAATACCGATTGCTCCTTCTGCTGCAGCAAAAGACTCATGTCCAGCTAAAAATGCAAAGCACTTAGTTTCTTCAGATAAAAGCATACTAGCCAAATTTCCGTGACCTAAACCAACTTTACGAACATCTGCAACAGAACCAGGAATACAAAAAGCTTGTAAGCCTTCTCCAATTGATTTAGCAGCATCAGCAGCTTTCTTATCACCCTTCTTTAATGCAATAGCAGCTCCAAGAGTATAAGCCCATGCAGCATTTTCAAAACAAATTGGTTGAATAGATTTTACTATTTCATAAGGATCAAATCCTCTATCTTGACATAATTTTCTAGCTTCTTCGAAACTTTTAATACCATATTTATCCATAATAGGTTGGATTTGATCAATTCTTCTCTCATAACTTTCAAATAATGCCATAATTACGCCTCCCTTGGATCGATAACTTTAACAGCTTCATCAAAACGACCATACGTTCCGCTAGCCTTTTCTATAGCTTCCATAGGATCCATTTTAGCTTTAATATTATCCATCATTTTTCCTAAATTAACATATTTATAACCAATAATTTCATTGTTTTTATCCAAACCAATTTCTACAATATAACCTTCTGCTAATTCCAAATAACGAGGACCTTTTTCACGAGTAGAATAAATAGTACCCACTTGTGAACGGTGTCCCTTTCCTAAATCTTCAAGACCAGCACCAATTGCTAATCCACCTTCAGAAAAAGCAGATTGACTTCTTCCATATACAATTTGTAAAAACAATTCACGCATAGCAGTGTTAATAGCATCACAAACTAAATCAGTATTTAATGCTTCTAAAATTGTTTTACCAACTAGAATTTCTCCTGCCATTGCAGCGGAATGTGTCATACCACTACAGCCAATTGTTTCAACCAAAGCTTCTTGAATAATCCCTTCTTTAATATTTAAAGTTAATTTACAAGCACCTTGTTGTGGAGCACACCATCCAATACCATGAGTAAAACCAGAAATATCTTTTATTTCTTTTGCTTGTACCCATTTCCCTTCTTCAGGAATCGGAGCTGGACCATGATTTACTCCTTTTGCAACAGGACACATATTTTCTACTTCTTTTGTATACATAATCATCCCTCCTATAACATTATAACATAAAGAATATATCTAAATAAATGATTAAATAAAAATCCACTAGTTTAACTAGTGGTTTTTCTTTGAGGCCTATAAGGCCTATTGCTGGCAGCTCTCACATGAG
>CALVYB010000055.1 GCA_944371955.1 uncultured Bacilli bacterium | reverse complement strand
ATAGATTTATTATATAGTAAATTAAATAAGGTTCAAACCTGCTCATTTACTAATTTACATTATACGTGATATAATAAAAAAAAGAAGGAGGAGTTATGAAAACATTTATTAGAGGAGTCTTAACAACGGTATTAGTATTCACTTTTGTATTGATACCAACAGTAATTTATAGTGAAAAAGCAATTAATAATGATTTAATTGGGGGGTATTTAAAATCAGAACTTACAAATCAAATGACCGAGGCAATTACAGAAGATATAGAAAATCTTTCTGAAGAAGAATATCATCAAATTAAAAGTGAGATAAAAAATGATAAGGAAATAAATGCTTTAGTAGAAAAATATAGTAGTCGTATAATCGAAGATTTATCTAAGGAAAAAGTAGAAGATATCAGTTTAGAGGAAGATATAAAAAGTCTTTTACACTCCAATAAGGATACATTGGAACGAGTAATTGGCAGAGAAATATCCAATGAACAGCTAGATCAAATGATTGATACCGT
Organism: uncultured Bacilli bacterium; assembly: GCA_944371955.1. GTDB lineage: Bacteria > Bacillota_I > Bacilli_A > RF39 > UBA660 > Faecimonas. The sequence continues at coordinate 4,676 of CALVYB010000055.1, read as the reverse complement.
ATTACAAGATAACGAGAATACATATCAGCAAATTATACAACAAGCAAGGCAAGAAATGCCAAAAGAAGCTCAAAATATGATAGATAGTTATAATACAATTACTTCAAAAGAATTTATTGTAATTGCTGTTATAATATCAGTAATTGCTATTGTAATAATTGCGCTATTAAAGAAACCTTATTATAAATGGATTGTAAATGTAGGGATAGCCGGAATTATCGCAGCTTTATTTGTTTCCTTAATAGGCGGAAGTATTGCACTACTTGTCGGTTTGGTTATAAAATCAGTGGATGAAACTATTTCTATCAGTGCTAAACCAATGCTAATTACAGCAGTAATTATGTTAGCGAGCAGCTTATTATTAATTATTGTTAATAATATTTTAGATAAAAAGAGGGAAAATAAAAATGCTATATCCTAAATTTTTAGAAAAAAATGATATCATCGGAATTACAGCTCCTTCACAAGGAGTGGGAAATAATCTAAAATCTTTCGAAAAATCTTTAAACACTCTAAGAAAATATGGGTATAATATCAAAGAAACGGAAAGTGTTAGAAATAAAGGGATAACCTCAACAACAGGAGAAAAAAGAAGTGTAGAATTAGATGAATTGATAACTGATAAGAATGTAAAAATGATTATCTGTGCTAGTGGTGGAGATTTTTTAGTAGATATGCTACCATTTGTAAACTGGGATAATATTATGAAAAATCCCAAATGGATAATGGGATATTCAGATCCTACAGCTCTTCTTTATATCACAACAACAAAATTAGATATCGCAACATTATATGGCTGTAATGCAGGAAGCTTTGACCAAACTAATTTACATGATTGTTTAAAAAATAATTTGAAAATTTTATCCGGAAATATAGTGGAGCAAAAAAGTTTTAAACTTTACCAAAAAGATTGGTTAGAAGAAACTGATGGATATAATTTGACGGAACCTGTTTATTGGGAAAGTTTAAATGTAGAAGAAATAGATATTACTGGAAGAATTATAGGTGGCTGTTTAGATTGTCTTAAAGATTTAATTGGTACACCTTATGATTGTACTAAACCTTTTATAGAAAAGTATAAAGAAGATGGAATTATCTGGTACTTTGATGTCTGTGAACTATCAGTGGAAGTTTTTTACCGTACTTTGTTTCAAATGAAAGAAGCTGGATGGTTTAAATATATGAAGGGTATGATCGTGGGAAGAGTAGCTGTACCAAGTTGTTTTTATAAAGATTTGTCTTATCAAGAAGCGTTAAAAAAACTTTTTCCTAATATACCATTAATATTTAATGCTGATATTGGGCATGTACCTCCAAAAATGACTGTTATAAATGGAAGTATTGCATGTATTAGATGTAAAAATGGTGAAGGTGTACTTATTCAGACTTTATGATAGTAGAAAGTGAAAAGAGGAGTAGTTTATGTCAGAAGAAGAATTAGAAAAAACAGGGATTTTAAAAGAGTTGTTAAATAAAGATGATGAAGAAGAAATGACAATCAATGAAATGATAGAAGAATTCTTAGAGAAATTAGACTACTTAGATATTGACCAAAAGAAAAAAACAAAATTAAAATCTCTAGCCCAAAAAATTCAAGAAGAAAAAGCGGAACAGACTAAAGAATTTCTTTTTAATGAATTAAAAAAGATAGCTAATGAATCATAGCTATCTTTTTTATAATATTTCAATCATTGTTTTTACTAATTGACTAGACTTATATGCAGCAATAACTTCAAAATCTTCTTGACCATCAGAAAAGTCAGAAATCGTTCTAAGCGATAAAAAAGGAACATGATTTAATTTGCAAATATGTCCAATAGAAGCACTCTCCATATCTACAGCATAAGCACCAGTAGCTTTGTAAATACGATCTCGCATTGAAGCATCAGTGACAAACGAATCGCCACTAGCTATAGGAGCAACATAATAAGAAAAAACATTAAGCTTTTTTAATGCTTCCTCTGCGATATTAATTAATTTAGTAGAGGCGCTAATCTTTCCTTGCTCAGGAACACTATATTCCATAACCCTAGTAGGTTGAAAGTCATGGTAGGTAACATAGCTACTTAAAATAACATCCATAATTTTTACCTTACTAAGTAAGCTTCCTGCGCATCCTGAATTAATAACTAAATCGACGTGATAATGATCAATCAAATATTGTGTCATAGCTCCACTATTTACTTTACCAATTCCCGAACGACAAACTACTAGTTTTTTTTCTTTAAAGGAACCTAAATAAATATCCCAAATAAAATTGTTTTCCTTCTGCAATTTAAAGATTTCAATAAATTTTTCCACCTCTTCATCAAAAGCTCCAATAATTCCAATAATCATAAAAATCCCTCCAAAGTGTAAATAATATGTCTAGTATAACATAGGTTTAGGTGAATAACTTCAAAAAAAATACAAAAATGATATAATTATAACCCGTGAAGGAGAGATAGTATGGAGTATTTTAATAATTTTTGTAAATATTTAAGCAAATTAACTACTATTGATCAGACATATATTTCTTTAATTTTATCAACAACAGGGATAATATTAATCTTTTCTTTTTTTAAAAAAATAGGGAGACGAACTATCAGAAAAAAAATAGAAGGTAGAAAAGAATATTTAATTAATCAAGCTATACAAATCATTCTAAATGTTTCGGAAGTTATATTTTTACTATATATTTGGGCTGATTACATTCAAAATTTAATGACATTAATCAGTGTTACTTCGGCAGCAATGACTATCGCTTTGCGTGAACTTATTTTAAATTTCTTTTGTGGAATTTATATAAAAATGAAAAAGCCATTTCAAGTAGAAGATAGAATAGAAGTAAAAGATATTCGAGGAGATGTTATGAATATTTCTTCTTTAAATTTTGAAGTTTTGGAAATATCAACAAAAGAAAAACATGGACAATCTACAGGCATAATTGTGACGTTTCCAAACTCCATTGTATTCTCAGAACCGGTAAGAAATCTAAATAAAGGTTTTAAATATGTATGGGATGAATTAACAGTAAAAGTTCCATTAGATTGTGACTTGGTAAAAAATAAACAGGAACTCTATAAAATAGTCAATAACATTGAAATCATTAAAAACATACCCAAAAAGATGAAAACGCAAATTAGCTATATTAATACAACGAATAGAGTATATTTCAATAAATACGATCCAACAATATATACCAAGATTGTAGATAATCATATTGAATTAACAATTCGTTATTTAATGCATCCTAAAAAAGGTCGTTTTGTAGAAAGTGTAATTTGGAATAAAATTTTAGAAAGTTACAAACAGGGAAAAATTGATTTGTTTTCAGACTAAATAAAAGAAAGCTAAATTGAGCTTTCTTTTTCTTTAAATATTCTTCTATTATTTAAAAGTCGTTCATCATTAGGCAAATAAGTTAAGGCAATGTCTACAAAATAAATAGCTTGAGAATAACGGTTTAAGTGATAAGCACTAATTGCGAGTAAGTCATAAATAGTACTATTCCAACTAAACGGTTCATTGATATAGGTCTGCTGATGAGTTTTAATTTCAAGAGCGCGAAAACACAAATCTTCCACTTGGGAGTAGTTTTCTAGCTCGTACTCCATTAATGCTTTTTCCACAAAAGCATCTCTTAAATGAGGGGCCTCTTTGATAGCTAAATCATACCAACATCTTGCTTCATTATAATTTTTTAATCGTTTATAACAACGGCCAATAAAACGCATGGATGCGGCACGTTCATCTTTCCAAACGGCTCGTGGCAACCTCAGATGCCTTTTTAATGTTTCTATAGCTTTTTCCCACATTTCATAATACATATATTCACGACCTAGATAGTGCATATTTCTATCGTCTTCTGGATCTTCTTCCACAGAAAGTTCCAAAAGAGGCAAATAGCTACTTCTAGATTTAGATGTATCAGGATAATGTTTCAAAATAACATCGGAACAAGTGACTACAACTTCTTCTCCTGATGTGTAAGATAAAACCTCATGGACAGGATGAGTCCATTGATAACCATTTCTCTTATGAACCTGATTTAAAAAGAAACTAACAACTGGTTGGTCATTTTGATCTAAACTCCAGTGATAAGTATATTGACATCGAGTAGTATCTTTATTCCATGCCTTTTCTATTTTTTCTCTCCAGCCACTTTCAAACACTTCATCAAAATCGGCACAAACGCAAATATCACAATCATCAGGAACTAGTGCTAATGATTTGTTCCTAGCTACATCAAAACGCCAAGGAGAGATAATTTCGGAATAAACATTTACACCGGCTTCCTTCAATAAAGAAACGGTATTGTCGGTAGAACCTGTATCTAATACATAAATCTCATCAGCTTCTTTCATAGAATTGACCCATTTTTTTACAAATTGTTCTTCATTTTTGGCAATTGCATATACACATACTTTCATAATTTCACCCTTTCTATTAACTATATGAAAGACTAAATAAAAATAATAACAAAATATAAAAAGTTCTCAAATTGAGAACTTTTATAAAGATTAAGGTCCAGTAGGCCCGGTTTCTCCGGTCGGTCCAGTAGGTCCCGTAGGTCCGGTCGGTCCAGTAGGTCCTTCAACGCCACTAGCACCAGTCGGTCCGGTCGGTCCAGTAACGCTAGGCCCAGTTGGCCCAGTTTCTCCAGTCGGTCCGGTCGGTCCAGTAACACTTGGTCC
>CALVYB010000054.1 GCA_944371955.1 uncultured Bacilli bacterium | reverse complement strand
TCCTTATACTAATTTTATCATATAAAAAATCTACATGCTTTTTATTTCATGTAGATTTTTTTCAAATCAGTTCTTTAAACTTGTTTTTTTATTTTTTCTATAAGACTAAAATCAAATTTCTTATTTTTAATCATTTCTATTTCAAATTTATAAGGACAAAACTGCCTATCTACATATGGCGTTTCCAGTATTTTAGGTACTTTTTCAAGTTTTTCATGGTATATAATAGCAAGCAAAGAATCAAACCCAATAGTACCGAAGCCAATATTTTCATGTCTATCTTTATGGGCACCTAAAATATTTTTACTATCATTAACATGTACACACCCTATCTTATCAAGTCCAATCAAAGAATCAAAACGATTTAAGAAAGAATCAAAATCTTTCATATCATAACCAGCATCATTTAAATGACAAGTGTCAAGACAAACTCCAATATGTTTTTTATCATCAACTAAATCTATTATTTTTTTAATTTCCTCTAAAGAGGAGCCGACTTCCGTACCTTTACCAGCCATAGTTTCAAGTAAAAGAGTAACCTGACAAGTCCCCAAAATCATATTAAGACCTCTAGCAATATTAGAAATGCCCGCCTCTACACCAATTCCTACATGGTTGCCTGGATGAAGAACTAAATATTGAATACCAAGTAATTCGCACCGTTTTAATTCTTCTTGCAAGAAATGAACAGAAAACATAAATTTATCCAAGTCTTTATCGCTAGCAAGATTTATTATATAAGGTGCATGAACAATCACCTTAGAATAATCAAAACCATTTTCTTTCCAAGTCAAAACAGCTTGAGAAGTAAGCTCATCAGAAATAGGATAACGGCTAGTATTTTGAGGTGCCCCAGTATAAAACATAAAGGTATTAGCGCCATTATTTAAAGCTTCTTCCACGCTTCCTAAAAGTTGAGTATTTTTTTTAAAACCAACATGGCTACCTAATAACAACATAATATTCCTCCGTAATAATATTTTAAAACAAAAAAGACTTCTTACGAAGTCCTTTAATTACTAAGCTTCTACGCAAGTAACTGCATCTTCTGGAATAGCTTTTTCAGCAGCATCTTTAGTTAAGATATTACCACGAACTAATTTATCAGCTGGAGTAGTATCAGAACCATCATCTACAATACCGTGACCAGCGCCATCAGTTAATTGTAAATAATATTCAGTAGTTGCATCTCCCTCGCTAGATTCAGATAATACAACTCTTACATATCCAGTAACGTCACGGTTACCCCATGATGATTTACCACCAGATTCTAATAAGTTGTTAGTGTTATCTGCAGACTTAATTTCAACATAATAAGTACCAGCAGGGTTAGCAGTTGAAACTACACTATTACAAGTAAAGTTGTCAGAAACCCACATGTTTCTTACCGCATTAACATATTCTTTACCAGTGTTTAAGAATGTATCCTTTCTTGAATTTTCAATGTAACGAGTCATAGCTGGAATAGCTACCATCATTAAGATACCCATAATAACGATAACTGCCAATAACTCGATCAAGGTAAAACCTTTTGAATTAATTTTTCTCATAATTTTTTTCCTCTCTTTCTATTTTACAAATTAATCATACTAGATAATTTTTCAAAAATCAATACTATTTATATAAATAATTTAAAATTGACAAATACATTTACACTTTAGAATTCTTGGGCACAACTATGTGTTGAATTTGGATTATTTTCAACCAACTCTGAAGGCTCATTATTATATAAATTAGTATATGATTGATAAGAAATACCTCTTGTACTTCCATCCTTCAAGTTTTCCACGATTGTCACATAATATTCGTATTGTTTTTTTCCTGCCTCGTCGGCTAATCTTTCAACGACTACAAAAGATTTTAGATTATCATAGCTACCATTATTAGGAGCACTCTTAAACTCTGAATTATCCAAATATTTCAGTGTCAACTTAGTACAACTCCCCACCGAACTGGGTCTTAAATTTGGATTAGCCCGAACTTTATACTCCGCCAATGATAATAATTTTTTGGCATCTTCAACATAAGTATCAGCTCTATTATTATTTAAGATCCCGATAATATTTGGGACTGCAATCGCCATAATTGCTACCAAAATAACCATAGTAGCCAACAATTCTACCAAAGTAAATCCTTTATTATTTAACTTCAAAATCACTCACCTACCCTAATTTGATTATAACATAAATTAGTACAAGAAAAAGTCATTTTATTATTTTTTTCATATTTTTCATTTCTAACATCGTTGTTGTAGTTTGCATGCTAGGATTAAATAAAAAATCATAACGAAATAAAGAAAAACCACGATACCGTTTTGAATTTCTACTAAGTACTATTTCTCTCATAATAATATCATCATTTTCCATCCACTCAGTCATACCACCTTTCGCAAATTGATCAACCGTTCCTACCTTGTAAAATGCCAAAACCGGCATCAAATATACTTTAGGAGAAATGTTTTCCCATTCTGCTAAAACATCTATAAAAGGTTTGGTCTCATTATAAAATCCATAATAAATCTGAGGCATTATATAATCTACATACCCTTGCCTACTTCCCCATAATTTGACATCCGCATAATGTAATTGATAATTATTATCTATATTACCATCTGGAGAAACCGCAAATAATACGTCATATTGGTGACAAAGTTGATAAACTCTTTTTATCAAATCCGTAACTTCCATTAATCGAAATTCAGCTAAGGTTACATCAGGATTTTTATCTTGATATTTAGTATACTCTTCCGCATCAATATCAACATCAGTAGTAGGATAAAAATAATCATCAAATAAAATTCCATCAACATCATATTTTTTTATTATCTCTTCAACCCCAGAAACAATAAGCTCTTTATTTTTTTCATTTGCTGGATTGTAATAAACACCATCAGATATATAAACAGCAGAAGTATTCAAATAAGCAACAGCAGGATTAAGCGTAGATAAATCGGTAATATTCTCATCACCGCGAATACGATAAGGGTTAATCCATGCAAATAATCTAACATTTTTTTCATGACAAAGCTTTAAAAAGGTATCCAAAATATCATAATCTAAAGGCTCACCTTCAACATTGCTAACAACACCACTCCAAGGATAAATAGAAGATGGATAAATAGCATCACTAAATGTTCTAACTTGTAAAATAATCATATTAAACCCCAATTGTTCTATATTAGTTACAATTTCCTTAATGGCTATTTCTCCGTTTTTTTGATCTTTACCTTTTAAATAATTAGATAATTCAATATAACTGACGAAAACTCCACGATCTTCAATTATTTCTTGAGTCTCAATTTTTTCCCCTTGTAAATAAAACGTTAAAAAAAAAGAAATAATTAAAAATAGCACCATTACAACAAATTCTTTTTTCATTTTATCACCAACAATAAAATATCACGGAAAATAGGAAAAAATTGTCACTTTACAACTTCTTTTCTAATTAAAAACAATTTATTTTTCTGATAAAAACCATAAAAAACATCTTCTAATTGATAGTTTTCATGATTCAAAGTTTTCTCTAACCAAATAGAATCTTTCCCAATCTGATATAAAACATCCTTTTGAATTTTCCCATCAATAATAACAGGTAATGGATAAACTCTATTTTTATCATCATCTCTTTTAAAAACAGAAAGTTTTCCACTAGTTTCCAAAATAGCATAATCAACTTCTTCAATTGACTTAATACCGCTACTGCGAAGTTGCACTAACAAATCATCTAAATTATATCTTTGTTTTAACATTTCTTTAAAATTAACTTTTCCTCGTTCTATAATCATAGAAGGATTACCATCTAGTACACTACGAATCTTAGTACTTTTAAGAGATAATTTAGAAAGAACAATTTGAATAATAACTAATACCATAATAGGAATAACAGAAATAAAAATATTTTCTTTATAATTGTCAATTGATATAGCCGCAAGTTCGGCAATAAAAATAGAAACAATTAAGTCCATGATTGACAATTCACCCACTTCTCTTTTTCCCATAATACGATAAATAATAGTAATTAGAAAATAGAAAAACAAAGTTTTACCTAAAACTATAAAATAGTTCATACCATCACCCAATAATAGTTTAAATCATTTCATATTATTTTATACCAGGACATACAATAAATTGAGGTGAACTATGGAAAAGATAAAAAAATATTCATTACGTTTTTTTTATACAATTTTAGGAATACTATTTTCCTTACTACTAATTACCACTTTATATCATTTCAATATAATATCACCTAATATTTATCAAAGTTTAAAACTAATTACATTACTAGGCAATATTCTAATAAGTGGTATTATTTTAGGAAAAAAAGCTACATCAAAAGGCTATTTAGAAGGTTTAAAATTAGGTACTTTCATAATTGTATTATTTACTTTATTAACCCTTTTAATGGGAAAAGAATTAATGTTTAAAATATTATTATATGACGTAATTATTTTGGTTACTTCCATATTAGGCGGAATGATTGGTATAAATAAGAAATAGAAACAAATGGACAAAAGATATAATCTATATTACAATAATCATGAGGTGAAGAAAATGCCAAAATGGGCAAAAATTTTAATAGGTTTAGTCACTTTTATAATTATTATTGTAATAGGATTACTAATCTATATAAACGTTACTTTTATTAGTAAGGAAGAAGTAAAAGAACAGCTAGCTAGTCATATTAAACTAAACAAAGATGAAATTTATTTTGAAAATATTGATTTAGAAATAGACAATAACCAGTACGAAGTAGATTTCTACTATAACAACAATGAATATGAGGCTAAAATAGACGCTAAAAAAGGAAAAATTATTTATACAAATTACCCTTTAACAAACAATTCAGAAACTCCTTCCACTAGTAATGAAACAACAAATCAAACTTCTAACGAAATAACATTAGATCAAGCAAAAGAAATAGCACTAAAGCATGCAAATTTAAACGAAAAAGATTTAACCCTAATAAAAGCGCAAGAAGATCAAGATGATGGTAAAATCGTATACGATATTGAATGGCATGATACAATTTACGAATATGACTTTGAAATATCTAAAACAGGAGAAATCCTACACTATGATAAAGATAAAATCCTTGACTAAAAAACCCAAAAATATTTGAAATGCACCCCTCTGGGGAGACATTTCTAAAAAAACTATAATATGATAGAATACACTTCCGAAAGGAGGTGTTTT
>CALVYB010000053.1 GCA_944371955.1 uncultured Bacilli bacterium | reverse complement strand
AGCTACAGGTGTTTCCATCATTGGAGATGCTTGCTCTACTACTGGAGCTATAGGTGTTTCCGTCATTGGAGCTGCTTGCTCTACTACTGGAGCTGTAGGTGTTTCCATTGCCGGTGCCATTGATTCTACTGATGATTCTACTGATGGTTGTACATTAGAATTGGCAATTGAAATTCCAGTGCTTGGTGCAGTAGGATTCATTCCCATATTCATATTTATATTCGTATCAGAAACAGGAGCTGTTCCGACTGGAGCCGGCATATCCATAATAGTTCCTGCTGTTGGTGCAGGAGAATTCATTCCCATATTCACTCCATTTGGAGGCTCCACAGCAGAAGATGCTGCTGGTGTAGATTCTGGAGTAGCTACCGCAGATTCAGCATTTACGCTTGTATTATCCTTCTTTTTTCTACTTGTTGCTATTAAAATAATTAAAGCAATAAGTAATAATAAAACTCCTCCAGTGATTAATAATCCTGGTATTGTTAAAAACCAGTCTAAACTAAAATTCATAATGATATCGACTCCCTCTACTTTTATTCTAATATTATGATAACAAAAAAAAATTGCAATTGCAAATGTTTTATCTATTGTACATATCTTGACACTGTAAATTCTGTCCAATGATCAATCTTCGGTGGTAGTTGTTCAAATATTAATATTTTTTTTGTTGTTGGATGTACGAATTCTAAATGATATGCATAAAGAGCAATTTGCGTTTTATCCTCTATTCCATATCTTTGGTCTCCACATAATGGATGAGAATGAGCTGCAAATTGGATTCTTATTTGATGATGCCGTCCTGTCTTTAATGCAATTTTTACAAGTGTTTTATTAGTTTTTTCATTTCTTTCTAATACTTCATAATCTAAAAGCGCATCTTTACCCTCTTCACTAATTACACTATTTCCATTTGAAAGACGCTTTATTTTATCATGATATGTCCCTTTATCTTCTTTGATAATCCCTTGCACAATGGCTAAATAATATTTTTTTATTTGGTGTTGTGATATTTGTTTAGACAATCTTGTTGCGGCCTTTGAAGTTTTGGCAAATACCATTATTCCACCAACAGGTCGATCTAATCTATGGACTAACCCAACATAAACATTACCTGGTTTTTGGTATTTTTCTTTAATATACTCTTTTACCATTGTTAATAAATCTTTATCTTTGGTATTATCACTTTGACTTAATACATTTATAGGTTTTTCTGCTACTAATACATGATTATCTTCATACAAAATATTAACTTTCATCATTCTTTTCCCATCTTCCATAAATTCCGCATGGTAAAACTAATTCATCTTCTGTTCCTTTTAATCCTATTTCTCCGCAAGTTATTATCCCTTTTTTATATTTGTCTACAGTAAGTGTTAAAATATTTTTTAATACGGTTGATGATAACCCAGTGGTATAAGAATTAATTAGAAAAAATAGTGGATCATCAGATAATATTTCGGTGCAAAGCGATACTAAATAATTTAAGTTTTTTTCAATATCCCAAACCTCTTTATTTGCTCCTCTTCCATAACTTGGAGGATCCATAATAATAGCATCATAGTGATTTCCTCTTCTAATTTCCCGCTTTACAAATTTAATTACATCATCAACTAAATATCTAATTTCAGCTTGTTCATAACCACTTGATTTTACATTTTCTTTACACCAGTCTACCATTCCGCGAGATGCATCTACATGTGTTACTGAAGCCCCAGCTGAAAGACAAGCGACTGTTGCTCCTCCTGTATATGCAAAAAGATTTAGTACTTTTATTTTACGCTTTTCTTTTCTTATTTTTTCCATCATAAAGTCCCAATTTACGGCTTGTTCAGGAAATAAGCCGGTATGTTTAAAGCCCATTTGTTTAATGTTAAAAGTTAAATTTCGATAATTAATTTTCCAGGCATTTGGGACATTTTTTAAATTTTCCCAGGTTCCGCCACCTTTGTTACTTCTGTGATATACAGCATGAATCATTGAATGATATTTTTCTAACAAGTCACCTTCATCCCAGATAACTTGTGGATCTGGTCTAAGAAGGTAGATATCTTTCCAACGTTCTAATTTTTGACCACGTGAGGTTGCGATTAATTCGTAATCCTCCCAAGTTGTTGCTATTTTCATATTATCACCTCTTATTATAAGATTTCTATATTATTTTGTGAATTTTGAGATTGTGAATTTTTTGTTATTTTATCTAATTTTTCTTTAATTTGGGTTTTTGTAAATGGTTTAGAAATATAGTCTGAAAATCCTTCCTGCAAATATCTTTCCTCTGATCCTGATATTGCATCGGCAGTTACTGCAATCACTGGTATATTAAATCCTTCTATTTTTTTTAATTCTTTTAGAGCGGCCACACCACTCATTACTGGCATCATAATATCCATTAAAATTACATCATAATGATTTCCCTGCTTTATTTTATCAATGCATTCTTGACCATTATAACACTCATCCATTTTTATTTTAAGACTATCCAAAGTTCTTTTAGCAACCTTTATATTTAATTTGTTATCATCTACTACCAAAATCTTCTTATTACTCATATCTGATGGTTGTTGATTTACTATTGCCATCAGATTTGTTGTTTTATTTTCCGTTTCACTCATTGCCAGTTTATCAATTTTTTGTGGTAATTGAACCACAAAAATAGAACCTTCTTTATACCTACTCTCAACATTTATTGTACCGTGCATTAAATCTACCAAGCGTTTTGTAATTGCTAGTCCTAACCCTGTACCTTCAATTGTTGTGTTTTTTTCAATATCTAGTCTCTCAAACTTAGTAAATAGTTTATTAATATTTTCGGATTTAATTCCATGGCCACTATCTCTCACACTAATAATTAAGAGACAGTTATCTTCTTTATTAATACACCTTACATTTAATTCTATAAAACCTTGTTCTGTATATTTTATTGCGTTAGATAATAAATTGTTAACTACTTGTTTTACATGAATCTTATCGCCAATTAGAAGATATGGTACATCTTCGGCGATGTTGATTCTATAATCTATTTTTTTATTACCAATCCTTGTCTCTTCTACTCTTGCTAGTGTTTCTATTTCTTTTCTCGGGTTATAAGATACTTCTGTTATTTCTAACTTGTTACTTTCTATCTTATTTATATCCATAATATTACCAACTATTTCTAGTAAAGTTCTAGAGGCCGAGAGAATATCGTCTAGATCTTCTTTCATACTTTCGGGGCAATCTTTATTATCTCTAACATTTTCTGATAACCCAACAATAGCATTTAATGGGGTTCTGATTTCATGAGACATACTTGATAAAAAATCACTTTTGGCACGATTAGCCCGTTCCGCTTGATCTTTAGCGGTATTTAACTCTGTAATCATTTTTACATCTGGATTTTCTATAGTAAAAAACATAACTAAAAGAGTAAATGATATACAATATGTTTCTGTTGTTACTTCTGGGAAATAAGCTCTTAAAATCAATCCTGCACAAAACATTGATAATAGTACAATAAATGGTAAAACTTTTTTTATTCCTTTTTTTTGTCTTATAAAATAGATAACATTTAATATAATTAACATTATAAAATATACAATTACACCAAGCATCATAATATAATATGATACTCCACCAGCATCTAATATTTCTCCATCTATAATAGTTTTTACAGGGGTTATAAAAATTAAAAATATTAAAATGCTATTGAATATAATTATTAATTTTTTAATTTTTTCATATTGTTTCTCATCAAAATTATTAATTATAAAATCATAAATTATTAAACAACAAGCTATAGTTATTAAATATACAAAATGAAATCTTTGTAATATACTTACTATCCATACTAAATTTGTAGTTTCCGCTATAATATAAGCGAATCCTGTATTTAAACAAAAAAGTAAATTTAGTAATAAAGTATATTTATATATTCTTACTTCTTTGGTTTTTACATTTTGTTTGGCAAAGAAAATTACTACTAAAAAAATACTTATTGTTACCGCTGCCATTGGAAGCCAAATTCCACTCATTTTATAATCACTCCTATTATTTATAGGATACCATTTTCTTGTCTTTCTAGCAACCGTTTTACTTGTTCTTCTCGTTCGTGTGGTGTTAACCCTTTAAATAGGAAGGCATTTTCTTTGCGTAATTTTATTTTTCCTAAATGGTCAAAAGCTTCTTCTGGAGTAGTTATTTTCTTGTCTCTGTATCTAGTTTTTTCTATTGCCTCTAGTGTGTAACCATTGGCTGAATCTTTCATAATTCCATCTAAATATACTTTTCTAGCATTAGGTGGCATTTCACTTCTTCTTGTAGGTCCTTCTATTTTCTCTATATGTTCCCAAATGTCATATTTTAATCCAGCAAGGATAGAACGAAGTTTTTCAGATTCTTCCTCTTTATCTTCTAATCTCATAGTAGAAGTGTCAATATTCCTTCCTACTTTTACATAGTATCTATTATTTTTGTCTTTATCTATAGCTACTGGAACAATTTCTGCTTCTCCTCGAATTGCTGCTTCTACCGCACCAGTAAATAATTTTGTTACTACTATGTTGTCAGTCGTATTCCAAGCTCCTTCTGGAAATATTAAGACGTTCCCATTTTGTTTTAATATTTTTATAATCGTTTCTAGAGAAATGTGTCGATCTTCTTTAATTGATTTTAATTCTTCTTCACTTGCTTCATTAGGAATTTCTACATCCACAGGAACTACTCCCAGTGCTTTTAGAAGTAATATTTCAGGACTTCTATATAACTCTCCTACATCTCCCCATAGTATAAAGGCATTTTCTTTAATTGCTTCTATAGAAGCTTCGATATCATACCTCGCCACATGTGTTACCGCATATACCTTTGGTTTATTACTCTTAATACGTTCATCTGATAATACCTTTATGGAATATTTACTTGGAATTTGTTCTAATTTTAGAGCTTGACGTACTATTTTTTGCGTTTTTTTTCTAACTTTTATACCTTTAATTGGTTCATTATTTTCATGTTTTATCTTTCTTAATTCTCTGTGATAAGCATTTAGCTGTCTTAATGGCATCTCTTTTTTTTCTAGTTGTAATATTTTAGTTATTATAGATTTTAATTTCTTTCTTATTTCTCTTTGTTCTAATTGATCGTTACTTTCCATTAACTGCTTCTTTAATTCTGAATACTCTTTTTTGATACTCTCTAAATATCCCTTTTTTGATTTCATTATTAGTCCCCCCTTAGATTAATTTATTATTCTATCATATTTTTCTTTAAAAGTCAAAAAACGCTTGTTATTTAAGAATTTTATATGATTAATTTGTGATAATGTCTTAAGTGTTAACTTGCAAAAATGTCCCAGCAGTAATATTATATGTCACCGAGG
>CALVYB010000052.1 GCA_944371955.1 uncultured Bacilli bacterium | reverse complement strand
ATACTTCACCAACTTTATTCTTTGTATTTATTATACATGAAAAAAACGCATTTTCAAAATTTCATGCGTTTATCCTGAGGATTACTTGCTTATTGATTATTCTCAGGGGTAAGTGAAACTAATGGTGTACCATTAGAAGTTACCATACCAATAGAGTTTACTTTTTGTCCATTATCAATACTATAAGAGTTATTAGAAGATCCTAAATTCGATTGATTAAAATCACCATCTGGCATAATATTCAGCCCAGGGATTCCTAAATCCGGTACATCAGTAACTTCAACTAATGGTTTAGTCATCTCCATTTGTCCAAAATTAGACGGAATAATAGGCGTATCAATGACTCCCACAGCAGGAGTATCCATATCACCATTTTCTATATCATTATCATTTAAGTCTAAATTTGAAAAATTTTGAACAGTATTTTTAGAAACGAAATCATTAGTAATAGGTGACATAACTTGAGAATTATTCTGTTCCCGAGCATTGAACAAAGGTGTATTAACATTTGATGAGAAATTAGAAGAGCTATCAGATTGAGGAGAAACCATTGTATTGTTCATATTAGGAATAGGCGGAATAGAAGTTGGAGAAGATACCATAGAAGTAGATACGTTTCCAGCATTTACACTATTTGTCCCACTTTTTTCATGACCATTCCATACTGTAACAACATCACAATTACCACTCCATGGAGCCGGATTAGGCATTTCCAACTTACAAATTAAAGGTATTTTAAAAGCCATACCAAACCCTAAACAAGTTCCCGCTTGTAGAGTTTTCTGCTTTTCTACAATTTCATCACTAATATTAGGAACCATTTTACGTATATAATCAACATCTGTAGGGTGATTCATCTTAAAAATCAAGAAATTAGAGCACTGAGAAATAACCGTATCAGAAAGTTCCACTGGTCTTTGAGAAATAAGTCCCAATAACACACCATACTTACGACCTTCTTTAGCAATACGTTCAAAAATATTATAACCAATCAAAAATCGATCAGTATCATTTTGAATATAACGATGAGCTTCTTCAACTACAATATGAAACGGAATACTAGCTCTATCTTTTAATCCTTTAGCAAATTCGAAAACAAGTCTGGAATAAATCTTTGTAATAACTTTAGCAAAATCATCATCAACATCATCTAAATTAAAATTAACCATTTGATATTTTCGTCCATTACTAATTAATAAAGATGACAAATAACTTTCTAAAGAAATATAATTTGGAACATCAAAGAACTTAGCATAATTGCCCACAATTAAAGCATGTAAACGAACTTTGATAGTCACAGCATCTCCATAAGTATTTTCATTTCTCAACCACCCTTCACTAATCAAAGTAAAGTTAAGTGCCTTTTCTAAAGTATCTAAAGTGTAAAACACTCCACCACGTGGTTCATAATTATCATATTCATTCTTAATAAAAGAAGAAACATACTCTGTAAGTAAAACACTTTCAGAAAACTGTCCTTGAGAATCTATTAAGAAACATTCACGAAATTTTCTTGTATAACCAATCCCTTGAACTGTGGCTTCTAAATTAAACTGCGGCGTAGAACAACTAGCTAAAATAGAAAAAATCTCATTTCTCTTATTAGGAGATGTTTCATTTGTATAAAGAATTGTCATAATTGCTTTTGCGATTAAATGATTTTTATAATTATTAGCATCCATATCATTTTGAGAAAAAATCAACGCAAGTTTTAACATTCTCTCTATAATAGGTAATTGAGAATGATTAGTCGCTTGCAATAACAATGCTAAATCACTAGCATTAAGTAACCAAATAGGTAACCGCAACTTTTCTCCAACACCTTCAACTTCATTAGTGCTAAAAAAACGATAATGATAATTAGGGTTTATAGAATTTAAATTTTTAAAAGCATTATAATACTCACCAGACGAATCAAATAATAAAATATTAGCCTTATAAGGAAACAATCTTTGATCATGAAACATATTTTGAAAAAGACGAGAGACACCACATGATTTACCACTACCACTATTACCAAAAATAGCGAAATGATTACTAAAAAAATTATTAACATCTAAATAAACCGGAAAATCATTATAAAAGGGACTAACACCAAATTTCATATAACCACTTTTGTCCTCACCAACAATCATAGGAATTTCAGATTGATCAATAACCCGAATAGAAGCATCTAAAGCAGGTTTACGAATTGTACCACCAACCAATTTTCCATCAACTATTTCACCCAAAAATCGTGCTTTAACAATATCTTTATCTAAATCATCAACCTCACCCAATATTTTTTTTTCCTTATCTTCAAAAACAAGATGCAAATTCATTAAATTAACAGCTAAATTAGCCGCATCTTTCAAACGAATATTTGCAGAATGATCACTAATATAAACGATTCTATCAAACATAAATAATACCCCTCTATTCACACTATCCTATTATAATATATAATTATATCTTCTTTTCATTTCATTTACAAGGCAAAAAGAAAAAGAACAAAACATTGTTCTTATAAAATAGATTCTATCTGCTTTTTTATATCAGCAATAGAAACCAAATCCAAAGATTCCTCCAATTTTTTCTTTTTTTGATAAAGATGTAAAATCTCTTCATATTCTTGTAATTTAGCCACTACAATATGAATTTGTTTAGAAATAGCATTACGACTAACCCCATAATTTTGAGCCATTTCCCCTAAACTCAAATTTTCAAAATAATAATCCTCAAAATATGCTTTCTGTTTAACGGTAAGTAACCCTTTATATAAATCATATAACTCAGTATAATAAACAAAATCTTCCATATTACACTCCTATAAAATATAACTCAAAGCACATAAAACAAGTAAAACAATTCCAACAATAGCATACATAACGGTAGCTTTATTACGACGGTAAATAATTTGATTATTATAAGCCATCACAAGTAAAGTAATACCTAAAAATAATTGAAAAGTATAAATCATATCAGAATCTACAATATACCAAATAAATAATCCAAAAGTAAAAAAAGTAAGAAAAAGTTGAAGATTAATAAAAACTATATTAAATTTAGTTATTTTTTGAGGACATACACCACCGGTATTTTGTCCTTTTGTTTTTCTTAAATTACTTTTTTTTGTCATATTACATCATATCCTTAAATAATCCATAAATATATTTTTCAATATCAAAAACTTGTAAATCCTCTTTTTTCTCTCCTAGTCCAATAAACTTTACAGGAAGACCCAATCGTTCTTTAATTGCTAAAACAATACCACCTTTCGCAGTACCATCCAATTTAGTTAAAACAATACCTGTAATATCTGTAATCTCTTGAAATGATTTAGCTTGACTAATTCCATTTTGTCCAGTTGTTGCATCAATTACTAACAAAGTCTCATGAGGGCCACCTGAAATAATTCCACCAATAACCTTATTCATCTTTTCTAATTCTTTCATCAAGTTAACTTTATTTTGTAAACGACCAGCAGTATCTACCAAAACAACATCAAACTCTTCACTTTTAGCCATCTGACACCCATCATACACAACACTAGCAGGATCACAGCCCTCTTCTTTACCATAAAAAGAGGCTCCAACTTTCTCGCTCCACAAACGTAATTGCTCAACAGCTCCAGCTCTAAAAGTATCTGCTGCAACCAATAATACCTTTTTACCTTCTTGTTTCATTTTCCAAGCAATTTTCGCAATCGTAGTAGTTTTTCCTACTCCATTCACTCCAACAAACAATATAACAGTAGGAGAATCAACCTGATAATTAATTTTACTAGACAAAACCTGATCGTCAACATAAATGATAAATAATTCATCAACAATAATTTCTTTTAACAATTCTGGGTCACTAATTTTTTCTTTTGCTACTCGATCACGCAAACGATCTATAAAGTCCATAACTGTATTAACACCTATGTCAGCCATAATTAAGATTTCTTCTAATTCATCAAAATAATCATCATTAATTGTACGATATTTATTTGTTAAATTAACAAGTTTAGAAACAAAGCCTTCTCTAGACTTACTAAGACCTTTTTCATAAACTTCTACTTCCTTACTAGTTATTTGTTCTTCTTTTGTAATCTCTTTTTCCTGTCTATCAGAATGAAACATTGTCTTTATTTTATTAAAAAATCCCATAATAATCACCTTCTCTTATTTTATCATAGAAGAATAAGGTTTACAATCAAGAATATCAACTATATATAGACAAAACATAAAAAGTATAGTATAATTTCATAGTCAGCTTAACGAAAAAAAGAAAGGAGTTATTATGGAAAAACCTAATGGAACAAAAATTGTTGTTTTAGGTGGTCTCGGAGAAGTCGGAAAAAATATGTATTGTGTAATGCATAACGACGCTATTATAATTATTGATACCGGTGTAAGTTTCCCAGAAAGTGAACTTATGGGAGTAGATTATGTTTTACCAGACTTTACATTTTTAAAACAAAATGAAGATAAAATCAAAGCTCTTTTGATTACGCATGGTCATGAGGATCATATTGGAGGAATTCCATTTTTACTACAAAGTATTAATATTCCTGCCATTTATGCTCCAAATCATGCTAAAGAATTAATAGCTGTAAAGTTACAAGATAAAAATATAAGATATGATAATTTATTTGTATATACAGAAGATACAAAATTAAAATTTAAAGAAATTGAAATAGAATTTTTTAGAGTCACACACTCTATACCAGATTCTCATGGAATTAGCATTAAAACGCCCGATGGAAGAGTTGTAACAACAGGAGATTATAAGTTTGATCTTACTCCAATCGGTCCTATGGCCAATCTATATAAGATGGCAACTTTAGGAGAAGATGGTGTAGACTTGTTTATAGGCGATTCAACGAATGCCTTAAACGAAGGATTTTCGACAAGTGAATCAGTTGTTGATGAAACTCTAGGAGAAATGTTTGACAAATGTAAAACTAATCGAATCATCATCGCAACCTTTGCATCTAATATTTACCGAATTAAACACATATTTGAAACTTGCTATAAACACAATAGAAAAATATGTATTTTTGGTAGAAGTATGGAAAATAATATTAATATTTCTCTAAATACCGGTTATATTAATCACAAAGAATTATTAGTATCTCCAGAAGAAGCTAACAATTTAAAACCTGGAGAAGTTACCATTCTTTGTACAGGAAGTCAAGGAGAACCGCTTGCGGCTCTATCTAGAATTTCAAATGGTACTCATAAACAAATAAAATTAAGACCTGACGATGTTGTAATTTTTTCATCAAGTGCCATTCCAGGAAATGCATTAAGTATAACAAAGACTATCAACAAATTATGCCTAAAAGGGGTAAAAGTATATACTAACTCATCGCTTGCTGATTTACATACTTCAGGACATGCCAATGAAGAAGAAATAAAATTAGCAATACGCTTGTTAAAGCCAAAATATTTAATGCCATTTCATGGAGACTATCGTATGCTAAAAAAACAAGCAGATATTGGAATTAGTTGTGGTATACCAAAAGAAAATACTTTTATTTTAAAAAATGGTGATAGCTTGATTTTAAAAAATCATGTTATAACAAAAGGTGAAAGTATGCCAGGAGCTGACGTCTATGTAGATGGAAATAGAATTGGAGAAATTGGTAGTGCCGTAATTAAGGATAGAAAAATTATGGCTAATGATGGTATATTAGTAGTAATTGTAAATGTAAATATGAAAAAACGAGAACTACTAATTAAACCAAATATTACAACTAGAGGGTTTGTGTTAGTAAATGAAAATGAAGAATTAATACATAAGATTGAAGATAAAGCTGAAAGCATCATAAAATCCGAGTTAAACAATCCTAAAACAACATTTCAATCATTAAAAAGTGATATAACAGAACAATTATATCCATTTATAAATACTTTGACTGGTAGAAAACCAATCATTTTACCAATCATTTTAGATATTAAAAAAGAAAAATAGGCACTAGAACTGATTTGAAAAAAATCTACATGAAATAAAAAGCATGTAGATTTTTTATATGATAAAATTAGTATAAGGAGGA
>CALVYB010000051.1 GCA_944371955.1 uncultured Bacilli bacterium | reverse complement strand
TGTGTATGCTTAAATTTTGGAAATATTTTCCCGTTAATGTTTACTTTTTTTGGGGACATTTTCCCAAGTTATTGACAGGAAAATGAGGTACCCACTTATTTGTTGCAGGTTGCGCCTGTTTGTTCGTATACTTGAGTAATCTTATCTAAATCAATTTTTTTATTATCATTTAGTAATTGCTGTATCGAAGAATCAATTTTTAATAATTCGTCTATATCAATTTTTTGATAATTAATATCTGTTGTACTAATTAGTGTATTTCCATCGATTATTATTTGATATTTATAATTTTGAATATTATCAAAATTGCTGTAAAGTGCTTTTATTTGGCTTTCAAAATTTTTTAAAGTTTCTGCTGAACTTGAAGTTATTTTTTCTGTAGTTTGTACTTTATTTACATTATTTCCTTGATAGTATACTTCGTAGTGAAAGTCCATTTCCATCCCATTCATATTTGCAGTTCTTTTACAAACCATTTTTTCTTCTTTAATAGATTTGTAATCATTTTTTGTCTCTTGACCGCAGCCCATTAATAATACTAATAGTGCTACACCCAATATCATTATCTTTTTCATAATATTCTCCTCTCTATCTAAATTATGTCACGAAATATCTTCTTTTACAATAAAAAAAGAAGAAGTTTGCTTCTTCTAAAATAAGGATAATTGATTTGAGTCGGGCAAATCTTTCAATATTCCCATTTCTGTCATTTTATCTACTAATGTTTTTGATACTTTTCCGCGTTTTTGGACATCTTCTATGCTAATAAATGGTTGTTTTTCTCTTTCGGCAACAATTGCTTTGGCAACGGTATCACCTAGTCCTTCTATCGCATTGAACGGAGGATAAATTTCAGTATCATTTTTAGCTACCCAAACAGTAGCATCACTCTTATATAAATCTACATTTAAAAACTTAATTCCTCTAGCCGTTGCTTCTAACGCAACCTTCAAGCTTTCAGCTTGTCCATTTTCTTTGTTCGTTGCTTCATAGCCTTTTACTTGAATATCTTCTATTCTGGCTTTGATGGCGTTGTAACCTTTAACCATAGCCTCTAAATCCACATCCGTTGCTTTTGATGAATACCATGATGAATAAAAATAAACTGGCATATGAACTTTATACCATGCAATACGGAAAGCACTAATAACGTATGCTGCAGCATGAGCTTTTGGGAACATATATTTAATTTTTTGACACGAATCAATAAACCATTTAGGAATATTGGCATCTTCCATAGTTTTTTTATGTTGCTGCCACGTTTCTGGATCTTTGGATGCTTTTCCTTTACGAACAAACTCCATAATTTTGAAAGCTTTGATTGGCTCTAATCCATAATACATTAAGTTGACCATAATATCATCACGACACCCAATAACATCTTTAAATGGCACAACATTATTAGCTATTAGTTCTTGGGCATTACCTAGCCATACATCGGTACCGTGCGAAAGTCCAGAAATTTTTATTAATTCGGCAAAGCTTTTTGGTTTTGTATCTTCTACTAATTTGATGGTAAATGGAGTTCCAAATTCTGGAATACCTAATGTACCAGTATTACACATAATTTGTTCTGTTGTTACACCTAGGGCTTCTGTTGAAGTAAAGATACTCATAGTGGCTTTGTCATCTAATGGAACTTTCATGATATCAGTTCCTGATTGCAATTGAATTAAACGTAATTGTGTTGGATCTGAATGACCTAAAATATCCAGTTTTAACACATCTTGATCGATAGCATGATAATCAAAGTGGGTCGTTCTCCACTCTGCAGTTATATCATCCGCAGGGAATTGATATGGCGTAAAATCATATACATCCATATAGTCGGGAATAACGACAATTCCTCCTGGATGTTGCCCAGTCGTTCTTTTTACACCCGTACATCCCATAGCAAGTCTTTCCACTTCCGCTGTTCTCATATCTCCTAATTCTTTTTCTTCACAGTACCCTTTAACAAATCCAAAAGCAGTCTTTTCTGCTACTGTACCAATGGTTCCAGCTCTGAAAACATTATTTTCTCCAAACAACACTTTAGTATAAGCATGGGCACTGGCTTGATTTAAATCAGAAAAGTTCAAATCAATATCTGGTACTTTATCAGCGTTAAATCCTAAGAAAGTTGCGAACGGCATGTCTTGTCCATCTTTAATCATTGGAATATGACAATTAGGACATTCTTTATCAGGTAAGTCAAAACCTGATGAATAAGTTGCTCCCAATGAATTTCCCTCATCATCTTCAAAAATACTTAGTTTGCACTTTGCACAGCGATAGTGTGCTGACAGTGGATTTACTTCGGTTATTCCCATTAAAGTTGCTACGAAACTCGAACCTACAGACCCACGGGAACCAACTAAATAACCTTCATCATTTGAGTGTTTTACTAGACGTTGAGCAATCAAATAGATTGGATCAAATCCTCCACCAATTACTCCTCCTAAAGATTTATCTAGCTTCTTTTCTAACTCTTCTTCTGTTAGTGCTTCTTCGCTTTCTTCCTTTATATGATTTCTTACTAATTGTTTTATATTATCTATACCTTTTAAGATCTCATCATGTAGGCGTTTATGTACTTCGATATCAAACGCTTCTTTTGTTAAATTTTCTTTTTCTAACTGTTCTTTTATGGTTTTAAATACAATATCTCCATATAATTCTGTTGAAATACGCTCTTCTATAGAATAAGGTAAAGGAGATCCATACCATTCTTTTGCTTTGTCATAAACTAAGTCTGTAACGACTCTTGGACAGTCTAAATAGCTTTCTCCGTCGTCACTTTTTACCCTTGGAGAAAAAGGTATTCCACCAGTGTCAATAATTACCTCAACAATTTCTACCATATCAGCTATTTTGTTAGTATTTTCTATGACAATTTTATGGGCTATCTCTTCTCCTAAAAACTTAAAATCATCTAACATTTCATCAGTGGTTCTGAAATGATTGGATGGTATTTCTCTTATGTTATTTCTAGCTAGTGGGTGCCTTCCACCACCGGGTACTTTTTGATTCACAATAATCTCTCTATAAATTTTATCATCTCTAGTTAGATGATGAACATCACCTGTTGCTACAATTATCTTTCCAGCTTCTTCTGTAACGCGAACAATTTTTTCTATATGTGCAGCAAGCTCTACTTCTGTTCCAAAATCTCCGCTTTGAATTAAATGGTTATAGCACTCCATTGGTTGAACTTCTACATAATCATAAAAACGAATAATATTAGAAAGCTCATCGTCACTTTTTGATTTAGCTAAAGTAAACACTTCACTTTCATAGCAACCACTTCCTATTAGTAAACCTTCCCTATGTGCTTCTATTTCACTACGTAAGATTCTTGGGGTTTTATATAAGTAGGTAGTGTTTGCTAAAGAAATAATTTTGAATAGATTTTTTAAACCCGTTTTATTTTTTACTAATAAATTTACATGATATGCACGTCCATATTTATGAATTTCGTCCTTGCTAACTAAAGTATCTAATTGATCCATGGTTTCAATATTACGATTTGACAATTTCTTAAGCATTTTATGAAAAACCAATGCTGTTCCCTCTGCATCATAATCTCCTCTATGATGAGCATTCTCATCCCAAGGTACTTCATAGCGCTTTACTAGGGCTGATAAAGAGTGTCTTGCGTAAGTATTATCCATCGTTCTAGATAATTCTAGTGTGTCAATTACTGAGTTCGTAAATGTACCTAAATTATATTTTTTGTAAGCCATTTCTAGAAAAGATACATCAAATTTAGCGTTGTGTGCAACCATTGGGCAGTCCCCAAACCATGCAATAAATCTTTTTACTGCATTTTCTTCGTTATCTTTTCCTTCTAACATTTCGTCCGTAATATTTGTTACATCAATAATTTTTTGTGGAAGCGGTCTGCCTGGATTAATTAATTCATCATACTTTTCTAGTATTTCTCCATTTTTTATTTTTACTGCACCAATTTCAATAATTGAGTCAGCACCTCCGGCATTAAATCCTGTAGTTTCAAAGTCAAATACTACATAAGTTTGATCAAGCAACACGTCTTGATTTGGTCTTATCACTATATTTACTGTGTCATCAATCAACGTTAATTCTGCTCCATAAATAGCTTTGAAAGGTTCTTCACCCTCTTTTAACTTTTTGTTGTATCCTGTTACAAAATTAAAGACATGTGGGAAAGCTTGCACTCCATTATGATCGGTAATAGCAATGGCTTTATGCCCCCATTTGATTGCTTGCTTTAATATTGCCTCATCATCTACCACACCATCCATTTGGCTCATTTTCGTATGGCAATGTAATTCTACTCTCTTTTCTTCTGACTTATCAACAATAACATCTTGTTCCTTTTCTATTTTTATAATGTCTCTAGCGTTTAGAACTAATTCTTTAGCAAATTGGTCTTCTTTAGTATATCCCCTAATTTTAAACCATGATCCCGTTTTTAGTTCTTTACAAAGTCGTTTATACTCATCATTATCTCTTACAAAGACTTTACAGTAAATACTATCTGAATAATCCGTAATCTTTAATGTAATAATTTTAAAATCCGTTTTACTAGATTCAAAATAATCTGTTCCAAAGACATATCCTTCTACCACTACATTGTTATCTTCTCCAAGTAATGTTTTTATTTTAATTGGTTCTTCCTTTATGCCTCTTCCAAGTACGCTATTGGGGTCTTTGGGTTCTTTTTTATATTTTTTCTCTTGGACTTCCTCACTTACGGGAGTTTCCTTCTTCTCTGGTATTTTTACTTTTACTTCTAAATCTTGTCTTATTTCTTCCAAAATATTATCTTCGTGCCGTAGTACTACTTCGATATTGAATTTATATCCTAAGTGCTTATAAATGGTATTTATTTTTTCTAAAACCTGATTTAATCGAACTTCTTCTACTTCTGTTGTAGCAACCAAAACAAGAAAACCCTCTTCTATTTTTAATGCTTCGCTATAAATTTCTAACACTTTTAGATCTTCTTTTAATAAATCCAATATATATGGATAGTAACTGGCATAAGTATTTACATCAATATTTTCCACATTCCATATAAAAGTAATATCCTTGGCTTTATCATCTAAACAAAATTTTTTTTCTTCTAACTCTTCAATAACGTTTATGGGTAATGCTGTTGGAGTAGAAATAAATACTTCCCAGGTATTGGTAGATCTATGAACTTTTATTTTAGTTAATTTACAACTAGAAAAATATGGATATTTTTCTTTATCCATATTTATTTTATTTAATAAAATTTCTATTTTATCATCCATACTACTATCCCCCCACAGCTATTATATTATCTCTAACTGATGTATTTTTACAATATATTTTTGATTTCTAATACAAAAATCGATAAATCCTAAAATATCTTTTTTCTTTAATTCTTTTTCATATGGGTATTTATCAATATCAAATGCTATTTTATCTCGCATCATGAAGTTCATCATATCTTCTTTATCTGCACCTAAATACATCAACCAATAAGGATATATTTGCCTTTTTAAATAATTTAATGTTGGATCTCCAGTTAAATAATGACTTCGGCCTGTTATTCTGGTAGAAAATTCGTTTAATATGGCTAATTCAATTACTGCATCCACAATTTCTTTATATTCTGTTTGATAATCTTGTAATTCTTTTTTTATGATTTTATAAACTAATTCCACTAATAATTTTAACGCCGTATCACTCGTTACTTTTTTTCCCAATACTATTGTGTTTACTGTAGCACCTTTTGGTGTCGTGATATCAATAATATTTAGGTTATCAGCCACTATTAAAATTTCATAGGGGGTTAGTTCTAATTTTGTTATAGATTTAATTATTTTAATAGTTTCTTTTTTATTATCATCCCATATTTTTAGGACTTGATTACGGTACTTTTCTGTATCTTTTTTTATTTTTTCATATTCTTTTGTTTCTATCATAATGTTATAAATGCTATCATTATTAGGAATAAAATTTTTAGGATCTTTTAAAATTAATTCTTTATCACGATATGTAGCATTGTATTCTTTTTTATAATTAATCCATAATTTTTGTTTTAATTTATGAATTTTTTCATTTATTGAAGCTTGAAACAATAAGTTCCAGATTAATACATAATCATTTACTACAAACTTTACATTCACAAGCTATTCCTCCTACACCTTATACATAATAATATATCACAAAATCTTTTAGATTGAAAATACTTCACAAAAAAAATACAGGATAAACGCATGAGAAATTATGCGTTTTTTATGTTAATATATATGTAAGGAATAAAATGTGGTGGTAGTAAA
>CALVYB010000050.1 GCA_944371955.1 uncultured Bacilli bacterium | reverse complement strand
TGTATGTATAGGAATACCGAAGTAGGGGATAGGTGATTATATGGGTCTTTTTTTTAAGTCTGATTGAAAATCACTAAATTAAATTTATTAAATTTTAGAAATTATTCTACATTATCTATAAAATTAGGTGATGGCATGAATATTTTTGTCGGAGATAATGCTCAGGGGAAGACTAATATTTTGGAAGCTATAACATTTTTGGCGCTTACAAAATCTCATCGTTTGGGAGTTCATCCTAATGTTATTATGTTTG
This sequence comes from uncultured Bacilli bacterium, assembly GCA_944371955.1. Lineage (GTDB taxonomy): Bacteria > Bacillota_I > Bacilli_A > RF39 > UBA660 > Faecimonas. The sequence goes on along the minus strand of CALVYB010000050.1, from coordinate 6,280 downwards.
ACAAAAAGAAAGCAAAAATCAAAGGAGTTATTCAGAAAGAAAAAATAATATCTAAATTAGAAATAAATATGTCTGAACAAGATAAAACACTTTTTATTAATCAAACGGAGATTAGGAAGGTTGCAGATTATATTTCTAATTTGAATATTATTGTATTTTCACCTGATGATTTGGAGATTATAAAAGGTTCTCCTAATGTACGTCGAAACCTATTAAACATACAGCTTTCACAAATTTCTAAAATTTATTTAACTATTTATAATGAGTATAATAAACTTCTTAGAACTAGAAATGAGTATTTAAAAGTTTTATTTCAAAATTCTATAGCCGATTTTAGCTATTTAGATATTATTACTGATAAATTAATAGAGAAAGCTACATTTATTTATCAGAAACGTAAGGAATATTTGGATTTAGTTAATGAATCAATAAATGCTTATTATAAAGATATTAGTGGTGAAGTAGGGTTAGTAATGAAGTATCAACCAAATATAGATTTTTCTGATTATGATAGTGAAACTATTCGTAAAACTTTAAAACATTATTATAAGAAAAATTACAAAAAAGAACTGAATTATGGTATGACACTTGTAGGTCCGCATAGAGATGATTTTTCTTTTTTATTTCTTGACAAAGATTTAAAATTTTTTGGTTCTCAAGGTCAACAAAAAACAGCTGTTCTTGCTTATAAATTAGCAGAAATTCCTATATTTGAAAGTATATTAAAGACCAAACCAGTACTTCTTTTAGATGATATATTTAGCGAGTTGGATTTAAAAAAAAGAAATCGACTTTTAAAATTAATTCATACTGGTATTCAGAGTGTAGTTACAACTACTGATTTGAAAAATATAAATAAAAAGTATTTGACGGATGCTTATATATACAATGTGAAAAATGGTAAAGTTGAGAGAAAGTAGGTATTATATATGAATGAAGAAAAAGTAGAAAAAGAGTATGATTCATCCGCTATACAAGTCTTGGAAGGCTTGGAAGCAGTTCGTAAAAGACCTGGTATGTATATTGGTACTACTAGTGCGAGGGGACTTCATCATTTAGTATGGGAAATAGTAGATAACTCTATCGATGAAGCTTTAGCTGGTTATTGTAATCACATCGAAGTAGAAGTTGGTAAGGAAAATACTATTACAGTTAAAGACAATGGTCGTGGTGTGCCTGTTGAAATTCATCCTAAAACTGGTAAAAGTACTGTAGAAACTGTATATACCGTATTACATGCTGGAGGAAAATTTGGTGGTGGCGGATACAAAGTATCCGGCGGTCTTCATGGAGTGGGCGCTAGTGTTGTTAATGCTTTGTCTGAATGGATGGAAGTTAGAGTTTATAAAAATGGCAACGTATATTATCAAAGATATGTTAATGGCGGACATCCAGAAGAAGATTTAAAGATAGTAGATAGTTGTGATGAAGATAGGACTGGAACTACTGTTACATTTAAGCCGGATCCAGAAATTTTTGAAGAAACCACTATTTTTGATTATGAAATATTGAAAACTAGACTTCGCGAACTTGCTTTTTTGAATAGGGGACTAAAAATTAGTCTATATGATTTAAGGGAAGATGACAAATCTGATTCTTTCTGCTATCAAGGAGGAATTAGTGAGTATGTAGCCATGCTGAATAAGGATAAAAAACCGATTCATGAAACCATTATTGATTGTATGGGATTAGAAAACGACATTTCTTTAGAGGTAGCGTTACAATATAATGAAAGTTATAATGCTAGTATTTATTCATTTGTTAATAATATTAATACTCCTGAGGGTGGTACTCATGAAGATGGCGTAAGGCGAGCATTAACACGTATTTTGAATAAATATGCTACTAATAATGGATTGTTAAAGAATAATGATGATTCATTAACTGGTGATGATGTTAAAGAAGGACTTACTATGATAGTTTCTATTAAGCATCCTAATCCTCAATTTGAAGGACAAACTAAAACAAAACTAGGAAATAGTGAGTGTAGAGGTATTTCGGATCGTATTTTTTCCGCAGCTTTTGAAAGATTTTTGATGGAAAATCCGGATCAAGCGAGAATTATTGTTGAAAAAAGTATGACAGCCTCTCGTGCGAGAGTTGCTGCTAAAAGAGCTAGGGAGTTAACTCGGAGAAAAGGTGATTTGGATATCACAAATTTCTATGGAAAACTTTCGGATTGTAAGAGTAAAGACCCATCTGAATGTGAAATCTTTTTAGTCGAGGGAGATTCAGCTGGAGGTTCTGCTATTAAAGGTAGAGATAGTATGAGACAAGCAATTTTACCTTTGCGTGGTAAGATTTTGAATGTTGAAAAGGCTAGACTTGACAGGGCGCTTGCTAATGAAGAAATACGTACTATTATTACTGCTTTTGGAACTGGTATTGGTGATGATTTTGATTTGAGTAAGTTAAGATATGACAAAATTATTATTATGACCGATGCTGATGTTGATGGATCTCATATTCGAGTATTATTACTTACATTGTTTTATCGTTTCTTTAGACCGATTGTTGAAGCTGGTCATGTGTATGCTGCTCAGCCCCCATTATTTGTTATTAAGCATGGTAAAAATATTAAATATGTACTTAACGAACAAGAACGAGATGAATATTTAGCAACGCTTTCTCCAAATACAAAGTATGATATTATGCGTATGAAAGGTTTAGGAGAGATGGATGCTGAAGAATTAAATGAAACTACAATGGATATTGAAAAACGTGTATTACGTCAGATTACAGTAGAAGATACAATGGCTGCAGATGAAACTTTTTCTAGGTTAATGGGAGAAGAAGTCGGTCCTAGAAAAGAATTTATTGAAGAAAACGCTGTTTATGTACAGAATTTGGATATTTAGGGAGGTAGGAAAAGATGGATAAATTAGAACAAAATAATATAGTTAATGAAGTAAAGGATTCTTTCCTTGAATATTCGATGAGCGTTATTGTTTCTCGTGCTTTACCTGATCTTAGAGATGGTTTAAAGCCTGTTCACAGACGTATTTTGTATTCAATGTATGAATCTGGTTATACACCAGATAAACCCCATAAAAAGAGTGCTAGAATAGTCGGAGATGTAATGGGAAAATATCACCCTCATGGTGATTCTAGTATATATGAAGCTATGGTTCGTATGGCACAAGATTTTTCTTATCGTTATATGCTAGTTGATGGTCATGGTAATTTTGGTAACATTGAAGGTTATGGAGCAGCTGCAATGCGTTATACAGAGTCTCGCTTATCTAAAATATCATTAGAATTACTTAGAAATATTAATAAAGATACTGTTAATTTTATTTCTAACTTTGATGAATCTGAGAAGGAACCTGAAATATTACCTTCTAGGTTTCCTAATATTTTAGTTAATGGAACTATGGGAATAGCTGTTGGTATGGCTACTAATATACCACCTCATAATTTGAAAGAAGTTATTGATGGATGTATTGCTTATATTGATAATCCGGATATTGATGTGGACGGGTTAATGCAATATATTAAAGGACCTGATTTTCCAACTGGAGCTACTATTTTAGGTAATAGTGGTATTAAGAAAGCTTATGAAACGGGTAGAGGAAGTATAACTATTCGTAGTAAGGCTAGAATAGAAGAGAAAAATGGTAGACATTATATTATCGTTGATGAAGTTCCTTATGGTATAAATACATTGGAATTAAAAAACAAAGTAGCTGAACTTGTTCATAATAAGGTAATTGATGGTATTACTGATTATCATACTGATTTAAAAGATGGTATCAAAATTACTATTACTCTTAAAAAAGATGCTAATCCACAAGTAGTACTTAACAATTTATATAAACATACTGCATTTCAAACAAATTATGGAATCATTTTCTTGATGTTAGATCAAGGGGTTCCTAAAACGTTGGGATTAAAAGATATCATTTCTAAATATATTGATTATCAAAAAGAAATTATCATTCGTCGTACAAAGTTTGATTTAGCAAAGGATGAAGCAAGGGCACATATTTTGGAAGGTTTGAAGATTGCTTTAGATCATATAGATGCTATCATTCAATTGATTAAATCGGCTAAAAATGATGAAGAGGCAATGTTGGGGCTTAGAAATAACTATAAGTTGTCTGAAGCCCAAGCTCAGGCAATCTTAGAAATGAAGTTAAGACGTTTAACTGGTTTGGAACGAGATAAAATTGAAAATGAATTGCAAGAATTACTTGCTGAAATTGAAGAATTGAAGGCTATTTTGGCTAGCGAGGCTAAAGTGTTACAAATTATTAAGGATGAAATGACAGAAATTAAGAATAAGTATGGAGATGAACGTCGTACAAATATTGATATGACAGCTATTGAATATATTGAAGACGAGTCATTAATTCCTGTTGAAGATATAATAGTTACTTTAACAAATAAGGGTTATATTAAGAGATTAAAAGCTGATACCTATAAAACTCAAAACCGTGGTGGGGTAGGTATTAAAGGAATGTCTACAAATGAAGAGGATTTTGTTGAACAATTGGTTTCTATGAAGACGCATGATTACATTTTGTTTTTCTCTAACAGAGGTAGAATTTATAGAATGAAGGGTTATGAAGTTCCTGAATTTAGTAGACAATCTAAAGGTTTACCAATTATTAACTTGCTACAATTAGAAAAAGACGAAAACATTAGTTCGATTATTTCGCTTTCTGCTGATAACGAAGAGCATAAATATTTAGTTTTTGTTACTAAAAATGGTGTTATTAAACGTACTGAGTTATCTGAATTTGATAATATACGTAAGAGTGGTAAGATTGCTATAACATTAAAAGAAGATGATGAATTAATTTATGTGGGTGTTACTACTGGAAATGATGAAATTGCAATTGGTTCTAACAATGGTAGAATGGTTCGCTTCAATGAAGATGAAGTTCGTGTAATGGGACGCACTGCTTCTGGTGTAAAAGGAATTGAACTAGAAAATAGCAAAGTTATAGGTGCTGAGGTACTGAAGCCGAATCAATTGATTCTTATTGTTACAGAGAACGGATATGGTAAAAAATCAGAGATTGAGGAATATCGTTTAACTCATCGTGGTAGTAAGGGAGTTAAAGCTCTTAATATTACAGATAAGAATGGTATGATGGTCGCTTTAAAATGTGTTAATCCAGAAAATGAAAGTGATTTGATGATTATGACAGATAGTGGAATCATTATTAAATTACCATTGGAACAAGTTTCTACTTTGAAACGTGCTACTCAAGGTGTTAGATTGATTAATTTGAAGGAAGACCAAAAAGTTTCTACTGTTGCTGTTGTGGCTAAGGAAGAACCTAACAATGAGAGTACAGAGGAATGTGAAAAAGAGAAGCAAAATCCTGTGGAAGAAAATATCTCTAGTGAAGAAAATACGCAAAGCAGCAAAAATAAAGAGTAAAGACTTTCTTAAAGATTATTAAAAAAAATAAAAGTGAAGATTGAATTTCAATTTTTACTTTTTTATTTTGCGTTTTGATTTCTTTATATATAAATATATTTTGGTATTGTTTTTTATTCTTATACGTATTTTCCATCCTTTTCCTGTGGATAAAATATTTTCTTTGTAATTCAAACACAAAACGTAATTTAATTAATTTGTTCTTTAGAAGTTAATAGCATTATATGTTCCACGTGGAACATTTAGGGGATAATAAATGTGTTTATGCATTATAAATTTAGACAAAAAGAAAGAAATGAAAAAACAAGCTATATCGGAGTAATATTTTTTATTTTGATTTTATATTTTTTTATTGATGATATGACTGTACTGAAATAATAAGTTTTTAAATCTATGTTGAAAAAGAAAAAATATATATATCATGTCGAAGACATTTACTTTTTTTATGTTTCACGTGGAACATATATTTTTAGATTGCATCAATACAAATTATTTCCCGGGAAATAATTTTGGGAAATAATTTCTTTTTAATTCAGTTATTTCTACTTTTTTTAGATGCTTTTTTGCGTACTGAGAATATTTTTGTTATAAATGCTATTTTATTAGAATTTTTACTTTATTGATTTGAATTATTATACTAACATAAAAGCTATAAATGAGTTTTGGGAATTATTCAAAATCTCATTTCTTATCTTTTACATATTAGAAATAAAATGATAATACGTTGTTATAAAAAAATATGATATTAATATTTAACAATAGTTCCACGTGGAACATGTTGATACTTTTAATAAATAAAACTTTATTTATTATGTCAATAATTTAGGAAAATGTCCCGAAAAAAACTAAACATTAGTGAAAAAATATGTTTATAATTTAGGCATACAC
>CALVYB010000049.1 GCA_944371955.1 uncultured Bacilli bacterium | reverse complement strand
AAACTACACCAATTAATTATCGATGTAGTCATAGTTAGAACTTTTTATTTCGTGTATAAATTTATTAAATCAGTTCTAAAGGCTCTTTTTTAATTTAACCCAATTATTTTATTATCCATAAAATCAATCTTTTCATAATTAGGTTGTTTAGGTAATCCTGGCATCGTTAAAATACTACCAAATAATACAGTAATAAATCCAGCACCATGATATAACTCAACATCACGTACATAAATAGTATAAGCTGTAGGATTTCCTAACTTTTTAGCATCGTCTGAAAGAGAATATTGTGTCTTAGCACCACAAATTGGAAGATAAGACAAACCATTTTCCTCAAACAATTTAATTTTTTGCAATGCTTCTTTACTATATTCAACTTCCTTAGCATGATAAATTTGACTAGCCAATTTAAATATCTTTTCTTGAATACTATCAGAATCAGAATATAAGTAATGAAAATCCTTCTTCAAAGATAAAGCTTTATCTACCGCTCTAGCTAAATTAATAGCACCTTGCCCGCCATCAGTATAAGCAGTACTAACAGCAGAAAAAATATGATGATTATTACACCAATCTAACACAACTTGCTGCTCATGAATTGTATCTGTATTATAGGCATTCAAACAGACAACAATTGGAATACCAAACTTTTGCAAATTACTGACATGAGCTTCCAAATTACAAATACCTTCTTGAACAGCTTGAACATTTTCTAATAAAATGTTTTCCTTTATAACACCAGCATTATATTTTAACGCCTTAACTGTAACTACTAAAACAATAGCATCAGGAGAAAAGCCAGCTTTTCTACATTTAATATCCAAAAACTTTTCTGCTCCCAAATCAGATCCAAAACCAGCTTCCGTAATAACATAATCCGCTAGTGAAAGTGCTTTTTTAGTTGCCACTATACTATTACAGCCATGTGCAATATTAGCAAAAGGTCCACCATGAATAATAGCTGGAGTATTTTCTAAGGTTTGCACTAAATTAGGACAAAATGCATCCTTAAGAATAGTAGTCAAAGATCCTTCTATACATAAATCACGTGCATAAATTAACTTATTCTCTGTTGTATAACCAATTACAATATTACCAAGCATTCGTTTCAAATCTTCTAAGGAGGTAGCCAAACAAAGTAAAGCCATAATTTCGCTAGCGGCAGTAATATTAAACTTTTCTTCACGGTTTTCCAACGTCACTCTACGCAACGCCCGGTCATTAACATCTAAACAACGATTAAAGGTAACTGTTGATATTCCCAATGAATTACCATGATAAATATGATTATCTATCGCAGCACTTAATAAATTATTAGCTGCAGTAATAGCATGAAAGTCACCAGTGAAGTGTAAATTAATATCTTCCATTGGAATAACTTGACTATACCCTCCACCAGTAGCTCCACCTTTCATCCCAAAAACCGGGCCCATAGAAGGCTGACGCAAGGCCAACACTACTTTTCTATTCAATTGATGAAAAGCATCACCCAAACCAATACTTACTGTAGTTTTCCCTTCTCCATATGGAGTAGGACTAATAGCGGTAACCAAGATTAATTTACCGTTTTCAGCATCACAATTATTTATAAGCTTAGCTTTATCTTTTCCATACAAAATATAATCTTCTTCAACTAATCCTAAAGAAGCCGCCACTTCTCGAATATCTTTTTTCTTCGCTTTAGCTGCGATTTCAATATCAGTCATGATATCACCCCACAATCTAAATTATAACATATTTCTTTTTTTTTATTAAATTTGTTTATACTAAATTAAAATCTTAAGAAAATACAATTTTCATAATACAAATTTTAAAAATTAAACAAAAGATATCGTCAAAAAAAGCAAAATAATCATTTGTAACAACAAAAAAATTTTGATAGTATGAAAGCCATAAAAAGGAGGAATAATATGAAAAAAATAATCATTTTTATTATCGCTGTAACACTAATTATAATAAGTAATATAAACGTACATGCAAGTACACAATTTTACGAAGGCGAATATATCGATGGAATTTACATGAATAAACAAAAGACTGGATCATCAACAATATACTATCAAAAAGCTAGATTTTTTAGGCAAAGTGAAACAAATAGATTTGCATATTGCATTGACCCATTTGTATTTTTCCAAGAAGGAAGCACCTATGAAGAAACAATAACACCCGATAATCTAACAGAAAACCAAAAAAATGAAATATCCTTAATAGCATATTTTGGATATGGATACAAAAATCATACAGATACAAAATGGTATGCAATTACACAAATGATGATATGGAAAGCGGCAGACCCATCAGGAAATTTTTATTTTACAAATAAACTAAATGGAGAAAAAATAGAGCCTTATAATCAAGAAATAAATGAAATAGAAACACTAATTCAAAACTACAAAAAAGAAACCAGCCTAAACAATCAAACATACACGTTAATAGAAGGAGAGCGTTTATTAGTCGAAGATAATAATCAAGTGTTATCAAATTATAAAAGTAATAACCCAAATTTTATTATTACAGGAAACACCTTAATATCAAATAAATTAATAGAAGGAAAATACTCAATAGACTTAATTAAGGAAGAAAAATCATACAATAAACCTTTATTGTTTTATCAATCTAATAATAGTCAAGCTCTAATGCAAACCAGAGACTTAAACGATAAAATTGAACATTTAAAAGTAAATGTTATAAAAACAAAAATTGAAATAAATAAAATTGATAAGGACAATAATACAAACACACCAAGTGGTGAAGGCGTACTAACAGGGGCTATATATAGTTTGTTAAATGAAAATAATGTAGAAATTGGAACTATAACTATTAATAACAACAATCTAGGGTTAATAGAAAACATTCCTTTAGGCACATATTATTTACAAGAAAAAAGTCCAGGAAAAGGATACACATTAGATACTACAAAATATAAAGTTGAAATCACCGAGAAAAATCCAAAAATAAATATAACTTTAAACAATGAAATCATAAAAAAGAAAATTATTATATATAAAACATATGGTGAGAATAATCGCATTCCCGAAGCGAATATTTCATTTTCTATTTATAATAATAAAAATGAAAAAATAGCAACAATAACAACAGACCAAAATGGTAAAGCAGAAATCATTTTACCATATGGAAGTTATAAAATTGTACAAGAAAATACCACAAAAGGATATCATAAAATAAAAGATATAAATTTCTCAATAAACGATACGAAAGACCAAATATTCAATTTAGTAGATTATAAAATAAAAGTTCCTAACACAAAGACCAATCTTATAATAAGTATTATCAACTTAATAATTACATTATTAAATCTGTAATAATAAAAGTACTTTGTTTAGGAACAATATTAATACTATACTGCTTCATATGCTATAAGATATATAATAAGACAATAAAAATTCAAAAAAACAAAATACCTTCCTTAGGAAAACCAACATATATTCTAAAAGAAGACCAAATTGGGTACTTAAAAATAGAAAAAATCAATTTATATCAACCACTATTCAAAAAAACTAGCAAACATAATAACATTGAAGAAAATGTAACTATACTCAACGAATCAATTATGCCTGAAAAAAATAATAGTATAATATTTCTAGCTGCCCACTCAGGGTATGGTAATACAGCATTTTTCAAATACTTAAATAAACTAACAGTAGGAGACGAAATAATTTTAAAATATAAAGATAAAATATATCATTATAAGATAAATCACATCTGGGAAGAACAGAAAACAGGATATATACATGTGAATAGAGAACAAAAAAATCAATTAGTACTCACAACTTGTAGCCCTCAAGATATAAATAAACAGCTCATAATAAATAGCAATTTAAAAGAATACTAGTCATGACTAGTATTTCTTTCTTTTTCCAAAAAATCTAATGCTTTTTGTAATTGTAAATCATTTTCAGGTATGGGATTAGAAAAATACTCTTCATTAAGTTGTATAACTATATCTGGAGTTAATCCCTTACCGTCAATCCATTTACCTTTTGGTGTTAACCACTTCTCTGTAGTATATTTAACACTAGTGCCATCAGATAAAGTATAAGCCGTTTGAATAGTACCCTTACCATAGGTAGTCTCACCAATAACAGTAGTATCTGAATAACTATCTTTAAAAGCTGCTGTTAAAATTTCAGCGGCAGAAGCACTAGAAGAATTAATTAAAACTACTACAGGATAGTTTCTATTTTTTTGAGTATTATCCTTAACTTTATTAATCTCATCTTTAAATTGAACCTGATATAAAATCGAATTTTTTTTCATAAATAATTCTAAAATATCCCTGGTCTGAGATACATGTCCACCAGGATTTGACCGAACATCAATAATTAAAGAGTTAATGTTCTTATCCTCTAACTTTTGAAGTTCTTTTTTAAATTGCTCATATGTATTAGCAGCAAAAGTAGAAATAGAAATATATCCAGCATTCCCATTGTTCAAAGCATAAACTTTAGAAGTAACAGATACAAAATCAATAGCACTAGGATTTACAGAAACTTTAAATTCTTCACCATCACGGGCTAAAGTTAAATCTAATGAATGTCCCTCAGAACCTTGAATAAGAGAAGCAACATCATTAAAATTAGCTTTATCCAAAGATTTACCATCTATCTTAAGTAAACAATCGCCAAGCTGAATTCCCGCTTTCTGTGCGGGAGAATTTTCAATAACTTCCCTAACAACAAAATTACCATCACCATTGATAGCAATAGTAACACCAATACCCATATAACTACCATTCACTGTTTCATTAAAAACTTGGGAATTTTCCTCATCCATATAAGTAGAATACGGATCATCTAGTGAAGATAACATCCCTTGAATTGCCGCATCGACTAAATCTGCCTCATCAATATTTTTATAATAATCATCTAAAATATTATTATAAACCGTAATTAATTCTTGAAGAGAAGAAGACACTTTCTCCCCGCGATATTCTTGTTTAAAAAAAGAAACACTGCAGCCTATCGCAACTCCAAAAGCAATAGAGATTATAATTATAATTAAAACCTCCACCATATTAAAACCACTCTTGTGTTCTACTACAATTTCCTTAACATCATCATCTATAAATTGAACCTTATCCACTTGAGATAAAGTATCAAACTTAGTCTTGATAAAAGAAGTTTTCTTTTTAAACGGCATAAACATCACCCCAATAAACTCTATGTTTATAATACCATAAAATACTAAAAAAAATAAGAGGAAAAATCCTCTTATGATAACGCTTCACGAATAGAATCTTGACCTTCAATATATTTTTTTACTTTACCATTTTCAAACTCTATTAAAGTAGGACCTGATATCATTAATTCATCAATCATTTTCACTTCTTTATTAGAATTATCTGAAACATATTTTTGGTTAAAAACACTATGCATATCCACTGTATAAACAGGATAATGTTCTTCTTGATCTTCATAAGTACTAATAATATTAGTATAAGTAGACTTTAATTCTTCAGAAGTCATATCATAATAAAGAACATAATAATGACTATTTTTCATAGAAAAACTATTTCCTGCCAAAATTTCTTGATATTGAATATTTGCCTCCGCAGGAGTAGTATCACCAATAGTAAAATCATCGCCCTTATTAAGAATATATACAGTTAGAAAATAAAATACAATGAAAACTAAAATGATAACAGCCAAAATTTTCAAAACTCTACTAAATTCATATGAAAAAGATGAAGGCATATTATCCACTTTTTGATGATGTTTTCTTCTATTTTGTCTATTGTTTGACATATTATCACCCAAAAAAATTATAACACAATAAAAAAAAGAGGTAAAGCTCTTATTTCATAGTCTGAACTACTCCAATAGACTGAGCAACCTCTACTAACTCCTCTTGATTCAAAACATCACTAACTAAATAATACTCAATACCATTCGTGGTCCAATTCAAAGAATTATTAGTCATCACACCTAGAGTATCCATCAACTGATAAGGTTCTCCATACGTAGGAACAATAGTAAATTCATCTTCAATATTAGCAGTCTCTTCTACTAATAAGAACGGTTTTTCTCCATCAAATGTCATAATAATTCTTTCTCCATTGCCCTTGTCTATTTTTTCTTCATTAGTAAGTTTAGTACCACTCGGTATCATCAATGGATAAATACTTTCTGCCAAAATTCCTGTTTCTTTAGTCGTTTCTTCTGTAGAATAAGTTTTCATAACTGTATTTAAAGAAAAGTAATTTTTATCAAACGTAGGAGAATAATCTATCTTATCATACTCCATAGTCATACAAATAACAGAATCACTATTATAAACTTGTACTTTTTCTAATTTTAATTTTTTGGAAAGATTAATTTTCTGTTTAACTAAATTACGATTATTAGGATAATTAACTGCAGTCATAAAACTATAGCCATCTTTAGTCTCTTTAAAAATTCGATTATCATCATCCTTAATATCTTCTATAAGTGACTCTAATAAATATATTTGTGAATTACTATAAGGCCAATCACTTTGAAATTTAAAACTTTTATTTAGTGCAGGTGTAACAACTATAACACACAAAAGTTTTAAATTTTTATAGTATCTTATATATATTATTAAATTTATTTATTTTCTATTTTA
>CALVYB010000048.1 GCA_944371955.1 uncultured Bacilli bacterium | reverse complement strand
CGGAGCTCTTTACTATTCACACCTGCATAGCAGGTGGTTTTACTGTTTGACCATAACGGTCAAACATAATAAAAAGATGTAAGCAAAATTGCTTACATCTAATCATATATACATCTATTTTAAAGAACTACCATTAAGAATGTTAAAATTAAGATATTAACAACTGCGATAGTAAGGACTACTTTTCCTGCCCATTTTACCCAAGTAGTATATTCTACCTTAGCAAGAGCAAGTCCCCCCATAATAGCACCACAAGTTGGAGTAATAAGATTTACTAAACCATTTGCAGCAACCATTGTCATAATTGTTACTTCAACACTGTAACCAACTTGATTAGCAAGAGGCCCAATAATTGGAGCAGATAAAGTTGCTAACCCAGAACTTGATGGAACTAAAACAGATAATACAACATGTAATAAATAATTTAATGGAGCAAAAATAAATTCAGGTACAAGTTGTAAGATATTAGCTGCATTATAAATAATATAATTATCTAAATAAGTGCTTTGCATCAATACAGATGCACCTCTAGCGATAGCAATAATTAAAATTACTCCTACCATATCATCTGCACCATCAATAAAAGTATCAACAAATTCTTTTTCACCTGTACGATTAATAAATCCAATAACAACAGACATAATTAAGAACCATAAAGCGGCTTCATAAAAATACCAACTACCAAGAGGAGTACCAGTTAACCATCCTGTTGTATATTTAAAGAAAGTAACCCCAAAATCTTCCCATGGAATAAATCCAATAATCATAACAAGAAAAGTCAATCCAAATAAACATAAAGTAACAATTTGTTTATTTGTTAATTTAACTACTTCATCTTTTTTAGCAGCATGAGCACCATACTCCATTTCCATATTCTTTCTTTCTCTTAAGGAAAGAATAGTAGAACCTTTCTTTTTAATAACTTTTTTTGCATAATTCATAACAAACAAAATAGATATTAATAAAGTAGTAAGCCATAAAATAGCTCCTATAGCAATAATCAAGCCTTGATTAACTTTAATATTATCAGGTAAAGCGCTAACGGCAGCACCTACTGCAAAAGGGTTAATTGTAGACCCTAAAACACCAGAACCTGCTCCTAATAATACAATAGCGGAAGATACTACTGTATCCATTCCTGCCATAACCATAGCAGCTGCAAGTAAAGCATAAAATCCTACTGTTTCCTCTAGCATACCATAAGTAGTACCTGCGATAGAGAAAATAAACATTAAGATTGGAATTAACGCAAGTTCATTTCCCTTTAATTTTTTTACTAAAACTTGAATTCCTGTCTCTAACGCTTTAGTCTTCGCAACAACCGCTAAAAACCCACCTAATATAAGAACGAAAATACATACATCAATTGCATTTTCAAATCCCAAAATTGGAGACATTAACACATCTGGTAGTGTTGCTCTAACAACTCCAGTACCATTAATAATAGCATCTCCATTAAATTGAGCTGCTGGCAATAAATATGTTAGCAAGCCCAAAAGAAAAATTAAAATAAATATAATTGAAAACGCTGTTATAAAGCCTTTTCTTTTCTTCTTTGTAGCCATAACTAAAATTCCTTCCTACTAATTACTGTTCCAGTTTTTCCCTCTAATGCTTGTTTTGCTTTATCTAATGATGTAATTAATGCATGAGCATTTCTTCTATTATGCTCAACGAATTGAAGACAAGCCTCAATTTTTGGCAACATACTTCCTTCTTTAAACTCCCCTGTTTTCATATAATGTTTTGCTAATGCTGGAGTCAAGAAATCAATTTGCTTTTCATTAGCTGTATTATAATTAATACAAACTTTTTCCACAGCTGTTAAAATTAAAAATACATCCGCCTTAATATCAATAGCTATTCTAGCGCTAGTCTTATCTTTATCAATAACAGCATCCACGCCTTTTAATTTATTATAATGATAAACAACCGGAATTCCTCCTCCACCGCCAGCTATAACAATGTTTTTATTTTTTAAAAGTAAATCAATGGTCTTAGCTTCTACAATTTTCTGCGGTTGTGGTGATGAAACTACTCTGCGATATCCACGACCTGCATCCTCTTTAAAAATATACCCTCTTTGAATATATAATCTATCAGCTTCTTCCTTAGAATAAAAACTACCGATTGGCTTTGTAGGATTAGAAAATGCTGGATCCTTTTTATCAACCACTACTTGAGTAAGAACGGTAACACAATTACGTCTGACATTTCTACGAACTAACTCTTCTTGAATAGATTGTTGCAAATGATAACCAATATATCCTTGACTCATCGCACCACATTCTGCAAATGGAACACTAGGAGTATTTGCTTCCTCATGAGATACTTCCATAGCCATATTAATCATACCAACTTGTGGCCCATTTCCATGCGTAACAACAATATCGTAAGTATCAGCCAAATCCACTATATATTTAGCTGTTTTTTGCACCAATTTTAACTGCTCTTCAGGACTATTTCCTAAGGCATTACCACCTAATGCTATTACAATTTTCTTTTTCATTTCTTCATCGTTGCATACATGACAGCTTTAATCGTATGAAGTCTATTTTCTGCTTCATCAAATACTTTAGATTGTGCAGATTCAAATACTTCATCAGTTACTTCCATTTCAGTAATTCCAAACTTATCATGTATCTCCTTTCCAATTTTTGTATTAATGTCGTGGAAAGATGGTAAACAATGTAAGAAAATAGCATCCTCATTCGCAAGACTCATAAGTTCTGAAGTGACACGATATGGAGTTAGTAATTTAATTCTTTCCTTCCATAGACTGTCATCTTCACCCATAGAAACCCAAACATCTGTATAAACGGCAGAAGCACCTTTTACCCCTTCATTAACATCTTCTGTTAACAATATTTTTGAACCATTTGCTTCTGCAAACTTACGGCATTGAGCAACCAACTCTGAACTAGGGAATAATTCCTTTGGAGCACAACAACAAAAATCAATTCCTAATTTAGAACAAATAACCATTAAAGAATTTCCAACATTATTTCTAGCATCACCTAAAAACACAAGTTTTCTTCCCCTAACGTTACCAAAATTTTCATACATTGTCATAATGTCAGCAAGCATTTGAGTTGGATGAAATTCATTAGTAAGACCATTCCATACAGGAACAGAAGAATACTTAGCCAAATCTTCAACAATTGCTTGATCAAAACCACGATACTCAATTCCATCATACATTCTGGATAAAACTCTTGCTGTATCCGCAATACTTTCCTTTTTACCCATTTGAGAACCAGTTGGTCCTAAATAAGTAACTCCCATACCTAAATCCATTGCTCCAACTTCAAAAGCACAACGAGTTCTAGTAGAATCTTTCTCAAATAGTAAAACTACATTTTTACCTTTTAAATATTCATGTTTCTTTCCAAGTTGTTTTTTCTTTTTAAAATCCATTGCTAACTGAATTAGATATAGGATTTCTTGTTCACTATAATCTAGTAATTTTAAAAAATCCCTTCCATAAAGATTCATCTTAATCCTCCCTTATTAATGGCATACTCATACATCTTGGACCACCGCGTCCACGTGAAAGTTCAGCTCCTGGAATTTCAATAACCTTAAGACCATTTTCTCTAAGAACTTGATTAGTAATAACATTTCTGTCATAAACTACAACCACACCAGGTGCAATACATAATGTATTAGAGCCATCATTCCATTGTTCTCTTTCAGACGCAACTTTATCTCCACCAGCACAAGGAATTAAAGTTACAGGTATTTTCAAATATGAAGATAAAATATTTTCCAAAGAATCATTGATTTCAACAACATTTAAATCTTCATCACTATCTTCAATATTTCCTTCAGTAATCTCAAACACTTGTAAAGTATCTACAATTCCAGGATGATAGGTAAATTTATTACGATCAACTTGTGTAAATACTGTATCTAAATGCATAAATGCACGGCTATTAGGAATATTGAAAGCAAGTACTGTATCTATTTTACACTTATCATCTTTAAATAAATTTTTAGCTAATTGATCAATCGCTTCTGGAGTTGTTCTTTGAGAAATACCTACAGCTAAAATATGATCATTTAAATTTAAAATATCTCCACCTTCAATATGATAAGGTAAATCACGATCATAATATTTATCAACTTGTCCTTTAAAATCAGGATGATATTTAAAAATATATTCTGCATAAATAGTTTCACGATTTCTAGTAACAGAATACATTCTATTTAACGAAATACCTCTACCTATACTAGCAAAATTATCTCTAGTAAAATAAAGATTAGGCATAGGAGCAGCAAGAAAATCAGTTTCTTCAGTCACCAAATCAACTAAAGTCTTTTCATCCTTTCTCTGGTCTCTATTAATTTCATAAATTTGGATTCCTTCCATCGTTTTTAATACAAGTTCAAACTCATCTTTAAAACTATTTAAATAATGAAATACCAAATCACGATATTTTGGCGTTCTAATACCAGCTTCATAAATGAACTGATTTAAAAATTCTTCACGAATTTCATCACTTAAAGCTAATACTTCAGCCATTAGTTTTTCCAAATATACAACCTCTACCCCATTTTCCTTTAAAACTCTAGCAAATTCATCATGTTCTCTTTGTGCAACTGGTAAATAAGGAATATCATCAAATAATAAATCACCTAAAGTATCTGGTGTTAAATTTAACAATTCGTTACCAGGACGATGCAACAAAACTTTTTTTAAAGGTCTAATTTCACTTGTTACATTAATTCGATTCATTTTTACCTCCATTACTGAATATTATTTAAAAATCGCTGTAATCGATTCGTTTTGGGACGTTTGAAAATCTGCTCTTTTGTGCCTTCTTCCACGATTTTCCCATTATCCATGAAAATAACCCTAGTTGCAAATTCCTGAGCAAAATTTAATTCGTGTGTTACTACAATCATAGTAATCTTTTCTTGACTCACCTCCATTATTAATGACAACACTTCACCTATCATTTCTGGATCTAAAGCACTAGTAGGCTCATCAAATAAAATGACCTCAGGATTCATCATTAAACTTCTAATAATAGCAACCCTTTGTTTTTGGCCGCCTGATAAATCGCTAGGATAACTAGTTTCTTTATCTTCTAAATGAATTTGTCTCAAATATTTCCGTGCTTTACCGATAGCTTCGTCTTTAGACATCAATTTATTCAAAACTGGAGCTAGTGTCAAGTTATCAATAACCGTCAAATTATCAAACAATTGATAATTCTGAAACACCATTCCAATTTTTCCCTGAATGTTTTTATATAATTTATCATTAAGTACTTTACCATGATAATAAATACAGCCACTACTAGGCTTTTCCAACATATTTAAACATCTAAGCAAAGTAGATTTACCACTTCCAGAAGGACCAATAATAACTATTTTTTCATTTTCTTCTATTTGCAAATTAATGTTTTTTAAAACAGAACTATTTCCAAATTTTTTAACTAATTTACTAACTCGATACAACATGATTTAACTTCCTTTCTCCAAATTTCATTATTTTAGATAAAATAAAAGTTAAAAATAAATATACCAATGCCGCAACAATTAAAGGAAAGAAGTAATCATAAGTTCTTGATGAAATAATATCAGCAGCTTTAATTAGTTCAATTATTCCAACATATCCAGCAATAGAAGTTTCTTTCACCAAAGTAATAATTTCATTACCTAAAGCAGGAAAAATTTTAGCAAGTGATTGCGGAAAAACAATATGAACCATAGTTTTCAAATAATTAAGCCCTAACGTTTTAGCTGCTTCTCTTTGCCCTTTATCAATACCATCATAGCCAGCTCTAAAAATTTCCGCCACATAAGCCCCAGAATTAATACTAAAAGTTAAAATTCCAACAATAATTGGAGATAATGCAGAAGTTTTAAAAATAACATAATATAATATCATCAACTGTAACAATGTAGGAGTTCCTCGAATTACATAAACATAAACATCACATAGCTTGCTTAATAAAAAGAATTTGCCTGTTTGTTTGTGGTAATCTCTAACAATAGAAGTAACAATTCCTAATATCAATCCTAATACAACAGAAAAGAAAGAAATAATTAAAGTAAATTTTATCCCTTCTAAGAAATACAAATATCTATCTTCAAATATAAATGTTTGATAAAAAGAATCCCACAAATCACTCATACTGCCAACCTCTTTATTTTGAATATTTTAATACTAGCTTATCTATTGTTCCATCAGCAATTAATCTCTTTAAAACTTTATTAATTTGTTTTCTCAATTCATCATTACCTTTTTGAACAATCATACCATATCGATCTTGAAATAAAATTCCATCCATAATTCTAAGTTCTGGATTCTCTTTTACAATCTCCTTTGCAGGAAGTTCATCCGTAATTAAGCAATCAGCTTTATTAGCTTTTACATCTTCAACTGCCGACAAATACTTTTTATGTTGTACTAAAGTAGCTTTTGGGTAATTATCACTAACATATAAATCAGCAACAGTTCCTAATTGCACTGCAATTTTTTTATTTTTTAGTTCAGAAAAATTAGTAATAGAACTTTCTTTTTTTACGATAACAACCTGATTAGAGACAGTATACTCATCCGTAAAATCTACTTGTTTCTTTCTCTCTTCCGTAATACTAATACCCGCTGCCGCAAAATCAGCTTTTCCACTTTTTACTTCATTAATCAAAAAATCAAATGAAACATCTTTAACAACTAATTTTTTATTCAATTCTTTAGCAATTTCTTTTGCTATATCAATATCAACCCCAACAATTTCACCATCCTGATAAAACTCATATGGAGCAAATCCTGCTTCCGTCGCCAAAACAAGCTCATCACTATTCTTAAATGAGCAACCACTAATAAAAAAAACAGATAAAAAACTCAAAAAACATACTAATACAATCTTTTTCATAAACTCTACCCTATCTTATCTAGAGTGTATCACGAATCTAAAAGAAAGTAAACCAAAATATCATTTCAAAAATTTTTTGTGAAATGAAAAAGTAAATTGCGCCTAAAGATTTGAAACTGAAATTTAATCTTTCACTCGTTTTAGTCAAGGA
>CALVYB010000047.1 GCA_944371955.1 uncultured Bacilli bacterium | reverse complement strand
AGATGAACTCACTTCGTTCGCCCTTGATTTTTTATCTAGTTTTTTTATTTGATGTCTCCTAAATGGGGTTCACATCACATCGGATATTAGTTTTTTATTTTCTATTTTAGAACATTTTTTAAAACTATTGTTTTTATTCTAGACATTTCTTGAAGTGTTGTTGCGATTCCTTCGTTACCAATTCCAGAGTGTTTCCAACCTCCAAAAGGCATTTCTGCTGAACGGAAGAAACTTGCTCCGTTGATTATAGCTCCCCCTACTTCTAGCTTTTCAGCTACTTTAAAGGCGTTGTTCATATCTCTTGTGATAATGTTACCACATAATCCGAAACTTGATTGATTAGCTATTTCAATAGCTTCATCAATAGTATCAAAACCACAGATAGGAATTACTGGTCCGAATACTTCCATATCTTTCATAATGTCCATATCTTTTGTAACATCTACTAAAACAGCTGGTTCATAGTATGCACCATTTCTGCGTCCACCAAATATTAGTTTAGCCCCTTGTGCGACAGTTGTTGCTACTTGTTCTTCAACACGTTTAGCTGCTCTCTCGTTAATTAAACAACCAATCTCTGTATCTTCATTCATTGGATTACCTATACGCATTTTACTAATTCTTTCTATTACCCGTCGGGTAAATTCATCTTTTACGTCATTATGAACTAAAAATCTTTTACTTGCACAGCAAACTTGTCCTGTATTGTAAAGTCTACCCCAAACCATTTCCTCAATGGCTAAGTCTAAGTCTCCATCTTTATCTAAAATAAAAGCATCATTACCACCTAATTCTAACATCACATGGGTTAGATTTTTACTGGCTGTTGCCATCGTCTCCATACCAACAGCAGTAGATCCAGTTACACTTACTAAGTGAACTCCTTTGTGTCTGGCTAGAGCTTGTCCAGCTGTTGGACCATCTCCAGAAAGGCAGCTGATTACTCCATCTGGTACTCCAGCTTCTTTTAATAATAAGCAATATCTATGAAGTGTTAGTGGATTATATGTTGATGGTTTTACAATAACAGCATTTCCCATGATTAAAGCACTTGGTACTTTTTGTCCAAACAAATCACACGGAAAATTAAATGGAATAATACAAGCCACTACTCCTAATGATTGTCTAATAGTAAATTGAACATCATTTTCATGACCTGCTTCATTCCCTGCTGGAATATTGATACCATATAAATGTTTAGCTCTTTCTACATATGCATATACAAAAGTTCTAGTATTAGAAATCTCTCCTCTAGCTTCTGTAATAGGCTTTCCTGTTTCTTTACATAAAAGTTCTGCCAACTCTTCTTTATCTCTTTCAACTAAATCCACAAATTTTTCTAAAATTCTTCCTCTTTCATGAAGAGGCATTTTTGCCCATCCTTTTTGAGCTTCTACAGCAGCTTTTACTGCCATATCTACGTCCTCTTCTGTAGAGTTTGGAACAGTGTCAATAAATTCACCTGTTGCTGGATTTGTTACTTCAATTACTTGATGGTTACTGGCATCCATCTCTAATCCTTTTACTAAGTTTTTCATTACTACCTCCTAGTTTTTACCGAAAGCGGTAAACGATAACATTAAACCACCGCAAATGTTAGCTGAATGTTCATCATAACCATATTCACCAAATGTAAATATTGTAATAAAAGGTACTCCTTTAGTTTCTTTTACCAATTGTTTGTGTACTTCGCCTATACGATCTCCAATTCCTAATTTTCTTCCGCCACAGTGTACTAAAAAGTAAGCTGCTGGTTCTGTATATAATTGTTTTTTTACATCTTTTAATGTATTTCCAGTAGAATCAATCAATTCATCTACAGTTGCTTCTAATTGAAGAATTGCTGTTCCTGGAACTGCTTTATTACCTAATGTAATTGTGTCATCACTGGTAGTTCTTGTTCCCATATCATTTCCAAACATTGGATGACGTACCACTGTTAAATTACCAAGTGGATCTTTTACACCTAATGGTCTAGTAATGGATGCTACTAAAAGATTTTGTCCTTTTAATTGAGCTGGTGTTGTATTTATCCAACCTGCATATTTTTTTAATGCAGATATTCCATCAATAGAAACTAATGTACGATCATCTTTGACTTCTGTTATTAAGCCAATATTATTGGTTTCTCTATAAGCGCCTGTAAATGAAGTTACGATTTCATTATCTGTATAGAAGAAAGCTACAGCTACACCATCATTGAAAATCTTATCATTACAAATAATTTGCCATTTTCCTTCTACTGTATCATCAGCAGCACTACCACCGAACATTGGAACTCTTCCAATAACATCTTGAATACCCATTAGATAGTCTTCTTCTTGTTTTGGACTAGCAACCATATAAAAGTATGCTGGTGCTCTAGTTGTTTTTGCATTCTCTACTGCTTCGATAGCTACTTTTCTACCAATAGCACGAGCATCTTTACCTGCTTCATGACAAGCTACTCCCACAGTCATATCCTTGTCATCTAACATCATCATTCCTGAAAAGCCATGATCTGATGTAATAACTCCTTCCGGCACCATAATAGCACCACTACTTGTACATCCAATAATTGGAGCATTAGTAATACTTCTTACACCTTTTACTACCTCTTTTACATCGCTTAATACAGATGTATATAACATTCCAAGTTTTGCATTTTTCATATCATGTGATGCAATTTTAGCAGTTTCTTCTCCTGATTTAAAACTGTCAGTATCAATACTAAACCCTACTTTTGACTTTAACATTTTCTCCCTCTTTTCCTTTTTATTCATAAGCTTCTTCATAGATAGCTAAAATTTCTTCTTTTGTTACTTCTCTTGGATTTCCCGGAGTACAAACATCATGTAAAGCTTGTTCTGCTAATGTTGGCAACATTTCTTTAGGAATTCCAATTTCTTTTAAAGTTTGTGGAATATGTAGCTTTTCTGATAATTCTTTTACTGCTACTACTACTTTTTCTACAGCTTCTTCATCAGTTGTATTACTCATATCTAATCCAAATGCATTTCCCATATTTCTAAATAATTCTGGGCAAACTTTTCCATTGAACTTTAATACATGTGGTAATAATAGGGCATTAGCTACACCATGTGGTGTATCAAAATATGCGCCTAGTGAATGGGCCATAGAATGAACAATTCCAAGTCCTACATTTGAAAATCCCATACCAGCAATGTATTGGGCATAGCCAATTTTTTCTACAGCTTCTTTGTCTTTATCATTAGCTGCTTTTTCTAGATTTTTGTAAATTAATGACATCGCATTAATATGGAACATATCTGGTATTAACCAAGCAGCTTTAGTAATATATCCTTCCATTGCGTGAGTTAAAGCATCCATACCAGTTGATGCTGCAATACTTTGTGGCATTCCTTGCATTAAATCTGGATCAATGATTGCTACTACTGGAATATCATGTACATCTACACATACCATTTTTTTAGTTCTTACTTCATCAGTAATTACGTAATTAATTGTTACTTCTGCAGCTGTTCCTGCTGTTGTTGGTAATGCAATTAATGGTAATGCTTTATTTTTTGTTGCAGCTGTTCCATCTAGACTTACAACATCGCTAAATTCTGGATTAGTCATAATAACTGCAATTGCTTTAGCAGTATCAATAGAACTTCCTCCACCTACAGCTACGATACAATCTACTTCATTATCCTTTGCAACTTTTACACCATCTTGTACATTTTTTACAGATGGATTAGGTTTTACTTCATCATATACATGATAACTTATTTGTTTTTTGTCTAAAACATCTGTTACCATAGCGACAGTTCCTGTTTTTAATAGTGATTTATCTGTTACCACTAAAACTTTCTGAAAGTGTCTTGCTTCTATTTCTTCTGTTAATTTTTCTCTGGAACCACGTCCAAAGTATGATGTTTCATTTAATATAATTCTATTAATCATTTAACTAGCCTCCCTATCGTAACAATTATATCATATTTTTATTTTTTACAAAAATAGTTTTCTATATAAAAAATAAAAAACACCAAATTTGGTGTTTTTTTCTGTCAATTCTTATTCTAATACTGCACTTGAAGTGCTATTTAATGTTAAATCTGCTGTTCTTCCATCTAAATATGCATAATAACCGGCAGCTGCTATCATGGCTGCATTATCCGTACAGTATTTCATAGGTGGAACAGACATTTCTATATTCTCTTCTGCTGCTAAATTTTCAATTGCACTACGTAATATTTGATTAGCAGCTACTCCTCCGGCAACGATTAGATATTTTATATTTTTATCTTCAATAGCTTTTTTTGTTTTACTTACTACAGATTCAACAGCAACTTTTTGGAATGAAGCTGCTAAATCTGCTTGCCTTAACTCTTCTCCACGTTGTTGTTCGTTATGTGCTAAATTAATTACAGCACTTTTTAAACCACTAAATGAGAAATTATAACTATCATCATGTAGAGGAATTGGTAGTTTATATGTTGGGTTTCCTTCTTTGGATAGTTTATCTAACTTTGGCCCGCCTGGATATTCTAAATTCATTACTCTTGCTACTTTGTCATAGCATTCTCCAATCGCATCATCTAAAGTTCCACCTAATTTTTTGAATTTATAATGATCTGTCATTTCTATTAATTCGGTATGACCACCGCTTACTACTAGTGCTAATAATGGAAATTTTAGTGGTCTTACTAAACTGTTGGCATAAATATGCCCCGCAATATGATGTACTGGTATTAATGGTTTTTGGTATAACCAAGCAAGTGTCTTTGCGGCTTCTAAACCAATCAATAATGAACCAATCAATCCCGGACCATAAGTAATAGCAATAGCATCAACTTGATCCATTGTCATATTGGCTTTTTCAAGACATTCTTCTAAAACCATTGTAATATTTTTTACATGGTGACGGCTAGCAATTTCTGGAACTACTCCACCAAAGTCTTTATGCACATCTATTTGTGATGAAATAACTGTTGCGATCTCTTCTGTACCGTTCTTTACGATAGATACACTAGTTTCATCACAACTACTTTCAATTCCTAATATATACATATCTTTTTTTTCTTGCATTTTACCACTCTTTTCATTTCGCTCTTATTTTATCATATTTCTTTTAAGTTTTCTAGATATAAGTAGCTTTTTCTTTTGATAGGTGCTTAGTGTCTATATTTCTTGCATTATTTCAAATATGTCAGCAACTATTTCTATTTTTATCTTTTAAACTTTTCCCTTGTCTCTTTATATACACTTTTTGGACATAAACTATTTATCATGAATTTATATTACACAGGAAAACTGCATATATATGATTTTGTCAATTATAATAAAAAGATACTATTTTTTAGTATCTTCTTCTCTTTCCATTAATATCCCGTCAATTCCTTCATAATAGCCTTTTCTAATGGCTTTTTCTTGAAAGCCTAACTTTTTATATAGGTTAATGGCTGGGATATTATTTTTTCTTACTTCTAAAGTAATGTTTTTTCTTACGATATTTATCATTTCTTTTAATAATCTTGTTGCTTTCCCACACTGCCTATCACTAATATCTATCTCTATTTGATTAATTTCGGCTCGTTCATATATATCACTGTAATATAAGAAGCCAATGATTTGATTCTCTGTTACTTCTAGTAAATAATGTCCAAATGGATTTACTTCTAAATCTTGTTCTATGGTATTTACTGAAAGTAGTTTTTGCTGTTTAGATAGTGTTGATATTTGTTCTATTCTATCAACTTTTATTATCATTATAGTCTACTTTCTTCTGCTTCTGTTAGTTTTAAATAATTGGGATTTACAGCATGTGGATTGATTTTATTTTTATTTTTGAATTCTTTTACTATTTCTATAAAATTAGGATCATAAGATTCTATAACTTCTGCTTTAATTGGTAGCTTTTCTTGATCATTACTAATGATTTTATATCTTGATATATTTTTTAATTTTTCTTCTAATTTTTCATATGTAATATAAGTTGGTTCTAACACTGCTTTGTCATTTTCATCAAATATTGCAGCATAACAGAATCCTCTTCTAGCGTCAATTATTGGAACTCTTACTAAATCTTTCTCGCTAGAAGCTGCCATCGCCTCTAATGATGTTACCGTAGTAATTGGAACCTTTAGACTCCATGCGTAAACCTTTGCAATAGTTATTCCAATTCTTATTCCAGTAAATGATCCTGGCCCATTCACCACAATGATTTTTGTTATATCTTGTGGAGTAATATTGGAACTTTCAAACATAGTAACTATTTCTGGCAAAGCCACTTTGGATAATTGATGACCGTATTCCTGTTTTATTTCTTCTTTTACCTCATTATCTGACACGATAGCTGCATATAAATAACTTGACGACGTATCTATGTATAAAATCATACAACCGCCTCACAAACTTCTTCATATTTTCTTCCGTGTGGAATCAAGACAATTGTTCTTTTATTTTCATCTTCAGATGAATTCTTTATTTTCATATCTAATCTTT
Organism: uncultured Bacilli bacterium; assembly: GCA_944371955.1. Taxonomy (GTDB): domain Bacteria; phylum Bacillota_I; class Bacilli_A; order RF39; family UBA660; genus Faecimonas. The sequence continues at coordinate 660 of CALVYB010000047.1, read as the reverse complement.
CTTCTGGTAGATAATCAGAAATCATATCTGCCCATTCAATAATTGTAATACCGCCTTTAGTGTAGTATTCTTCAATACCTAAATCATCTACTTTTCCATCTAAACGATACACATCCATATGGTATAAAGGTAATTCTCCGGAAGTATATTCTTTAATAATGTTAAAAGTTGGCGATGTAATTTCTTCTTTAACTTCTAAAGCTTTGGCAAATCCTTTAGTAAACATTGTTTTCCCACTACCTAAATCTCCTTGAAGGCAAATTACCATATTTGGAAATTTTTCAGATTCAATGTTTTGTGCTAATTCTATTGTCTCTTCTTCAGAATAAGTTGTAACTTTATAATCCATATTTCTTCACCCAATTTTTATTATACCAAAAAAAAAGAGTTATACAACTCTTAATCTTTAATTTTACTTTGTTTGTCACTCTTTTTTCACTACTGCAATAGGAATATTATTTACTAGTAAGTAAAGTGTTCCTACACCTTATCTCAGAAAAGTTCCTGATTTTTAATTTCGGCCCATTTCTTTTTGTCTGTACTGTAACATTCTCTTTTCATATAAAAAGGCTCTCCAATAAGGAGAGTCTTTTTTAAACAAAAAAAATTCTTGGCAACTTCCTATCTTCGCTTACACTATTGTCGGCGTTAAGTGGCTTA
>CALVYB010000046.1 GCA_944371955.1 uncultured Bacilli bacterium | reverse complement strand
TTTTACTACCACCACATTTTATTCCTTACATATATATTAACATAAAAAACGCATAATTTCTCATGCGTTTATCCTGAAAATCTACCTATAAATTATAATTTACCTTTCTCTATTACTAATAACTTTTTGATTAAACATTTCTAAAAATTCTTTTGAAGTAGACCAAGAGTCTATCACATCATCAAAATTAACTAGTTTTGATAATGCCATTGCACAAATATACTCATAAGAACCTTGATCAAGACTTTTATAAATAATTAAATATAATGGTTTTATAGCATCTTGTCCCATATTTATAACTTCGTTAAATTGTTGACTATCTAACGTGTATTTATACCATCCTGCACTTAAATAAAAATTTATATCTTCTTTTTCTTTTTGAGCAATTTCTGCACTTAAAGATTGCAATAATGTAGAAATTTTTTCTAAATCTTTAGTGTTTATATTTTGAAATAATAATTCTTCATTAACCCCTTCTTCTGTTATTTCATCCCATTCTATATTTTTTGTATTATTGACTATATTATTATCATTGGTAGAACCATTCTTAACAACATTAAATTTAAAGTTTTCTCTCTTTGTAACATCATTCTCAATTAGTTTAATTATAAAAACTATCCCAATAATTATAATTAATAATATAATTAAAATTTTAAAAATTCTTCTCTTATGCTTTTTCATGCTACTATTAATTTAACCTTTCACTTTTATAGCAATAAATTACTTTTTTCTATCTCATCTATTATTTTTATTTCGTTTAAAAATTTATCAAAATCTGATTTATATAATTTATCTGTTTTAAATTAAATTTATCATATCACTTTAATTCTGATACAAAGTGTGGTTGAAATTGATTAAAATAATCAACAATTATATCAACATATTTTTATCATTTAACACATTTACTGCCATTTGTTATTTTCTTTTTTACCGTATAATTTTTATTTAATTCTATATCTAATTCTCGATAATTTTTATCTTTATTTAATAATGCTACTAAAGCGCTTATTACCGCGGAGGAATCAAACTTAGCTCTTTTATAGTATGAAGAGGACAAATAACCACATATGCCATTGCCTTTTTTATTTTGAACGCAACCTTCTATTGATTCTATAACTTGATTTAAAGACCTACCATTCTTTACCCAATCAAACATTTTTTGAGAAATTTGTAATCCTTGTGATTTACCAATAAAAGTTTCACCATCTTTATCCATAATTGAAGCATATGTTACTACAAAATAATTATCTATAACCTGTTCATATCCGCCTTCAATACTTATTAACAAATCAAAACTAATGTCATTTTCTTTGCAGTATTGTAGTAAATTATGGGTTCTATTTAACGTTCCCATTAACGTTTCATCATTTATTGGCTTTGAACTAACATTTGATTCAATCCCCACACATATAATTTCATAATCAATTATACCAAATTCACTTAAGGCTAACATAACAGACTTTTTTTTTGAAATGTTATTTGAGCCCAAAATTATTTTCATATCTTACCTCCATACTATCTATATAAATTCTATAATATACTAGCTACACAATCACCGACCATTACATTCCTTAAAAACAAAGTTCCTATAACTTCACTTATTTCTAAAATTTATACTTAACATCAATACAAGTTCTATATACCAATTGTATTAATATTTCATTTATGTTAAGAAGATTTATCCATATATCTGAAACTTTAATAATAACATTATTATTCAAATTTAATCAATTTTTCTAAGTTTCTAATCCCAAAAACACCTTTATATTTTTTTCAATAAGAAGAGATTTTGCAAATTTATATTAACTTTTATAAAATATTATATTATTTCTACTACACACACTAGTATTTATTGCGAAGTTTTAAGCAAAATTTCAATCAACTAATTAATCAAACCTTAAGAAAATCTTTTTTATTATTCATGATTATTCACTACCTTTTCACATCAAAACTTTCTAAAGTCTGTAACAGTAATTTATATATTTTAATCCAAGAACTGATATATGTCTTTTCTTTGGCTGTATGAATATTTTCCATATTACTTCCAATAGATATTATATCGAGACTATCTATTCTTTTCTTTATAGCAGAACATTCTATAGAGCCTCTACATATTTCCTCTTTCGGATAACTTTTATATTCCGAAAAATATACTTCTCTATATATTTCTAATAATTTTGAAGACTTATCTTCTTTCCATATAGAATCGCTATATATTTCTTGGCATTGAAATTTATTATTTAAACTTTTACATTTTGTATTAATTTCATCAAGCTCTTTTTCATTGCTACTTCTAATAACATAATATATTTTGACTTCATCGTTATTGGTTTTAATTAAACCGAGATTTGCAGAAACACTATTTTGAATAATATAACCACTTTTTAAAGCCAATATTTGATTTATTATTTGTTTTGTATCTTCTTTAGAAAAACATAAATCATTTCCTATTTTTTCTATTTTGACTTCATATGGCTCAAATATCTTATATACGTCAAGATTTGTATTCAACACTACCTCACAAGTTGTAGCAATATCATTTTCTGACAATCCCCCATTAATACTCTTCAATAATATATCTTTATTTTTTAATAGTTGCGCAATTGTAGTTATTGCATTATTTTGAGATATATCAACATTGTCTCCAGAATTTCCTCCTTGAAAACCAGAAATTACAATTTTATAACTGGGATAATTAACTTTAATTAAATTTCCTTTAAAAGTATATTCATTACAAAAATCACCATCAGCGCCTACAAATATTGTATCATCTTTTGAATTATCCAAATTAATCATTCTTCTACTTTCAACTTTTGAATATGGAAATGTAACTGCTCCATTAAAAGTTGTTTCTTCTTCAGAAGTTAAAATAATTTCAAGATTAGGATGTTTCAAACTATTATCTTCAAGGATAGATAATATCATAGAAAGACCAACACCTTGATCTGCCCCAAGTGACGTATCTCTAGCTGTAACTTCATCTCCATTAATAATTACTTCTATACCATCTTTTTGAAAATTATGTTTACTACTTATCTCTTTTATACAAACCATATCTAAATGAGCTTGTAATGCAATAGGTTCACAATTTATACATCCTTTTTTCTTTATTAAAACATTATTGTTTTGATCTTTATAGTAATATAAATTATTTTTGTTAGCAACATCAACAAAAAAATTGGCAATTTTTTCTTCATTACCAGATTGTCTTGGAATAGCAGATACTCTACAAAAATTATTAATTAATAAATCTTTCATACATTTTTTCCTCTATACGTATATACAACTTTCTAAAATATTAAGTAAATAATTAACCGAAGCACCATCTTTACTGATTAACTATTTACTTTAAAAACACATGAATTTCCTGCTTTTCAATATTTTGTACTCTTTATATTTTGTCCTCTATGAAATTCTAAATATTTTTGTTTTGTTAAAATATATTCAAAATCTTCGACTAATTCATCAACGAATGTATATTGTACCATGTGGGTTCTATTAGTTCTTTCAAAGCCTAATTTTTCCATTATTCTCCAAGAAGGACTGTTTACAATAGCTGCTCCAGTAATAATTTCATTAATATCACATTCTAAAAACATATAATCTATCATTGCTTTTGCAGCTTCGGTAGCATATCCTTGACCTTGATACTTTGGATTTATTAACCACCCAACGCCCTTATACTCGGGTCATTGATAGCTGCATCCTCTATATTTCTTTCATGACATGAAAGACGTCCAATACATTCACCAGTTTCTTTTAAAAATATGCTCCATCTAAATACATTTATATCATTAGCATGTTTCATATCTTCCTCATAATATTCTTTCTGCAAATCCCAATCTAATAATTTTTTTCTAAATTTTTGAAGTACAGTTAAAAAATATTTATTAACTTCCGGAATCATTAATACTTTCCATAAATAATATTGCTCATCCATAGTTTGTGCTTTTAATACTAATCTATCAGTTTCTATTGTAGAGCTACCTAAATATCTCATATAAATTCCTCACTCCTTCCTAAGAAAAAATATTATTTTCGCTAATTGTTTATTCATTTTACAAATATATAAATTTTCTTTCATTATCTAGTTTTGTCTTATCTATATTTATTTTCTGATTTTAAATTTTCTTATTTGTTTGATCAACAATTACCATAAATTACTAATCTACACTTATATTAAACTTATTGATTAACATTTCAGGTTTTCCCATATTTAATTCCTCTGAAACTTCTAAATCTAATGAATTAAGAAACTCTAGCATCTCTTGTTTCTTTAACTTCACATCAATATCTTCCGTAGTACAATATTCAATTTCTATAAAATTACCCAAGTCTTTAACTGTTTCAAAGACTATATTATACTCAAGATATTTATATTCTCTTTTTACATTATGAATCGTAAGCAACTCAGAAAACCCCAACTTCTTAAAAATTTCTTTAATCGTAACTATATCCTCAACATAAGTTTCATACTCGTCAGAATACAACCATTTTCCAGTCTCATCAAACTGGTCCGTTTTATATGTAATACAATTACTATTGCCTTTAGTTCGTAATCTTAAACACTCATCAATTTGATTTTTAGAATTAGGTTTCAAATTACTTCTAAGAGGATCATAATAATACACATCATTTGTCTCCTGATTTCCAATATACCGAAACTTATCCAATACTCCAACGACTTCATCTATTGGAGAATATACTTGAACTAATATTTCTATTTCCTTCACAATATCATCTCCCAATCATCTATAATTTTTTTTATTTCTTTTTTTGTATTTAATGTTATTCCCATTCTTATATTCCACTCCAATTTATCACTATTTTTATAGTCAGAGATAAATTTATAACCAAAAAAACTCCCTAAAACTTTATTTCTATCAGCTATATTAGAAAATTTAACCTTCGAATTAATATCATCTTTCAACCACGTTAAATTACAATTTCGAGTCATCAAAATATCTTTAGAATAATCCACATTTAAATACTTCTTCCATAATTCAAAAAATTCATCATCCCACTTTTCATTCCAACCTATAGTTATTAAGACTCCATCATTTAATAAATGTTTATATATATTTTTTAATTCATTTAATATTTTATTCTTATCTAATAAATTACTAGGAAAAGCAAAAGAAGCAATAATAAAATTGGATTTTGCCACTTGAACTTTTTCTATTTCTGCTTCAATTATCTTTACATTAGAAGAGCTAATATTTCTTTTCAAATAATTAACCATATTTTTATTTTTATCTACTAAGTAAATATTACCCTCAACTGTTATTTTTTTCAACAATTGATCATACAATTTTCCTGTACCGCTTCCCAAATCAATAGGATTAATGATTTTAAAATTCTTATCCAAAACAAATTTTTCTATAATATTAATACAATTTTCAGTATAATCTTCTGCTCGGGAGAAAATATCATACAAGTATGGATAATTATACCAGTTACCATTTACTATCAACGGACCTTGCTTAACACTTCTAACCATCGCTATCACCAACTTAAAATTCATGCTAATTTCTAATTAAAACTTATAACCATATCAATACCAAATTTAAATCGCTTTCATTATACCATAATCTTAGGCAAAAGAAAATGTGGATAAAGATCCACATTACAATCATAAAAAGATTATCTTATCGGAAAACTGTAACTATCATTGCTACTTTTAGGAAAAACAGTTTGTAAAAGAGCAGAACCCGGAATATGTTCAGCTATTACTTTTCCACTCCACAACAGTCCCTCAACAACATTATAATATTCTTCTGGTTTATCAGGATCTGTTTTTTCAATTTGATACCTACTTGCCTTTGTAAGCTGACCATCTACAAACTCCACACCAAAAATATTTTTACAAGTCTCCATCGTGGGAACTCGTCTAAACCTTACTAAAGGTGAGATTATATCCTGACCTGCTCTTTGCTGCATAATTGCCAATAATTTAAGAGTTATTAACCGATTATTACCGCCACCAGCTTTACTAGAAATATAATATTGACCATCTTTCTCTATAATACCCATATCTATTTCGTTTGGATCATCATTTTTATAATAATCCGGATTTTGAAAATACAGTTCTGCGATATCTTCTCCCCTAGATAGCTCACAAAATGCCTCTATCCAACTTTTTCCTACATACTTATCATGATCAGTACCAACTAGTTTTGACATATCTAACTTTCCATTATAACAATAAGGTTTATAATAATCAGAAACACAATATATTTCCTCTGATGTTAAATCCTCATTTAAAGATTTTATTTTTCCAAAAAATTCAGCAGGCATATCTGCATCGCTATAAATTCCCAAATTTCTCAAAAACCTTTTTTGATTATTCTTTAATCTATCAAAATAACTCATAGCATACCCCTTATATTAATATAACTTATCTCTTTTTAACAAATTCTTTAAGCCCATCAGATTCTGAATCTACCAAAGTATAATTTCTAAGTTCACCAAAAGATTCTTCCAAATATGAGTTATCACATCTTAAATTAAATAAATCTTTCATTTTATTACCAGCACTTGTGTGTGATAAACCAAAAAGCTCTAAATAACCATCAAGATTGTCTTTTAAACGAGGATCAGTAGAAAACAAAAAACCCGTAGTAAAATACATGAACAAAAGATCCATAGATAACATATCTAAATTTGTAGTATATAATCCATTTTGATAATATTTAGGTGTATTAATCAAAACTCTAGTACCAGGCGCCCTCACAAAAGAACCTATACCACCAAAACCTCTTATACCACCACTTTTGTAAGAGCCAACCTGTAATCCATCATAGTCAACCAAATGAATTTTTCCTGTCTGAGGATCATACATCTGATTTGCAGTATTTTCCAAATCAGGAATAATAATATCATGATTATGGCAGGTTTTAACCACATTTTCCAAAGATTCAAAATATGTAATAACCTCTTCTAAAGGCAAATTCCGTTTACATGCTAAATCATAAAAATCAATTCCAGAAACAAAAGGATAAACGATTTCATCTATTCTCCAACCTCTAGCAGTAAAATCAACTGGTGTTACCAATCCTTCAACATCTAAAGACATACCTAATTCTAGTTTTCCTCTTAATTCTTTACTTTCTGTTTTACTTAAATTGAGAGGCTGTTTATAAACATACTCACCATCTGTCCAAACATAAGATTTATCATCATTTTTTAAAATTTTTTTCATTCCAAATCTCCCCTTTTGTACTGGTATATTATACTCCATATTCTCATTTTGTCAATAAAAGTCACAATTCTTACAGGATAAACGCATGAAAAATTTTTAAATTAGTCTATGCTTGATTTTCGAGCATAGACTTTATTTGTGATGTATT
>CALVYB010000045.1 GCA_944371955.1 uncultured Bacilli bacterium | reverse complement strand
TGAAAAATTTTATGAAAATCCTAAAAACTATTATAACCTTATATAAATTTCCTGTAAAATACCGAAACTCAAATAAACAAATAATTGAAAAAGAAATATACATAGTGTATAATTAAAATACTAGGATGTGATGATAAATGAGTTTTATAAGAAAAAATAAATTTATAATTTTAGCAATAGCAATCTTTCTAATATTAGTAATTTTAGCTTTTAAATTAGTGTCTATATTTTTGCCATCAGAAGGAACTGCTTTATATGGAAATCGCTTAGATGGTATTGAAGAAGTAAAGATTTCCGATAGTAAATTGACAAAAATTGAAGACTCTTTGAAAGCTGATGAATCTGTTAAAAAAGCAGAAGTAGATGTAGCAGGTAAAATAATAGAAGTAATTATTACAGTAAAAGATGATACATCTGTGGATACTGCTAAAGGACTAAACACTAAAGTGTTAGATTCATTAACTGAAAAAGAGAAAAAGTTCTACGATGTTCAAATTTTTGTAAAAAAAGATACTGATGCTGCAGACTTTCCTATTATCGGTTATAAGCATCATGCAAAAGACACATTTTCTTGGACCAAAGATAGGGGCGCAGAATAATGAAAAAGAAATTAATTATAATTATTCCAATTGTAATAGCAATAGTAGCTTTTATTGGTGTCTATCGTTATTACAATAAAGAAGATGAAACCACGAGCTTAACAGTAAGCGAAAAACAATGGGTGCAAGAACACGCAGATCAAACTTATGATTTTGAAGTTGTAAATAATTACCCTTTGTATGGAACAAACGGAAGTGGAGTTATCTTTAGTTTTTTAGATGATTTTGAAAAAAATATTGGCTTGGAATTTAATAGAATACCATATTTAAAAGAATCTAAAACAACAATTGATGGCTTTAGAATTAGAATATTAGATAATGATGAAAAATTAAAAGATTCTGACTTGCCATTATTTAATGATCATTATGTAGCAGTTGGAAAAGAATATCAAAGAATTAATAATATTAAAGATTTTAAAAATATAACTTTTGGTATATTTGAAAATGATGCTAGTGATATTAGTTATTATTTAAAAAGTGGTACTAACTTATCATTTAAAACTTATGATAAAATAGAGGATATCTATAACGCCCTAGATAACGGGGAAGTAAACATGGTAATAGTACCAAATATCATGTATTTAAACTATACTATTGATAATGATAAATATTCAATTAATTACTTTTTTACTGAAATGCAAAAGCAAATAGTTTTAACTCTAAGTAAAGATAATGAAGAATTAAATAAAATTGTTACAAAGTATTACAACAAATGGAGACAAACAAAATATGTTAAAGAGTACAATGATGCTTATTTGGATTATTACTTAAAAGAAAATGATTTGAATGCTAAAACAAAAGCAGAGTTAATATCAAAAAATTATACTTATGGGTATGTAGAAAATCCACCATATGAACAATTAGTCAATGGAAAAGTTTCTGGAATAGCTGGAGAATATGTAGATAGAGTAGCAAGACTTTCAGGAATTAATTTTAAATATAAGAAATATGAAACAATTGAAGATTTAAAAAAAGCTATTGATAAAGGGGAGATAGATTTATATTTTGATTACTATAATTATAATAATGATAAATATAAATCAACACTATCAACCTTTATTGAACAATATGTTGTATTAGGAAAAGAAGAAGATAGTCATATTGTAACATCATTTGAGAGTATGAAAAATGAGTCTCTAGCTATGCTAGGAAAAGATTCATTATATAATTATTTTTCAAATAATGCTAGAGCGCAAATAAAAACATATGACACTATCGATGAATTAGTAAAAAATAATGATGGTCGTTTAGTTATAGTGGACAAGGAAATTTACACTTACTATCAAAGTAGCAAATTTAAGAAGTTAAAATTATTATATACTGACACCATGATGAACGATTATAAGTTTATGGTAAAAAATAATAATCAAGCATTCTATGATTTGTTTAACTATATTATTAATACTAATTCTTATTATAATTATAGGAACAGTGGTATTACGAATCTACATGCCTCTATTTTGGAAGGATCCACTTTAGAACAAGTGTATACCATTGTACTAATAATTATCTTTGTACCACTAATTCTTCTATCAATTGTGTATCTAATCATAAAAAAGAAAAATCAAATTAAGAAAGTCAAAGCAAGTGATAGACATAAGTACACAGATATGCTTACGTCGTTAAAAAATAGAAATTACCTAAATGCTAAAATGGCTGAATGGGAAGAATCTAAAGTTTTCCCACAGGCTATAGTTATGGTTGATTTAAACAATGTGAAATACATTAATGATAATTATGGTCATGAAGAAGGCGACGATTTAATTATTAAAGCAGCTGGAATTTTAGTAAATACACAACTAGAAAACAGTGAAATTATACGAACAGATGGTAACGAATTCTTAATTTATTTAATAGGCTATAGTGAAAGACAAGTTTCTACTTATGTTAAAAAATTAGGAAAGGAAATGAAAAATTTACCTCATGAATTTGGAGCCGCTATTGGATATAGTATGATTACTGATGAAATCAAAACTTTAGATGATGCTATTAATGAAGCAACATTAGAAATGATAACTGCAAAAGAAGAAATGAAGTAAAAGGGATGAAAAATATGGAGCAAGTAACAGGCTTTTTTAAAAAAGTCATTTCAATTATTACGAAACCTGAAATGAGGGTACTTCCTGGACAACTTGCTTTTTTCTTTGTCCTTTCAATCATTCCACTAATTGCTCTAATAGGAGCAATTGCATCTAGATTTTCTATTCCCATAGATGCATTAGATGAATATTTATTATCAGCCTTGCCAGGATCAGTAGCAGACCTATTTGCTAGCGCTGTAGCAAGGGATAGCATAAACTTTAATATTGTAGTATTTTTCTTTTCTGCTTTCTTATTAGCCTCTAATGGTACACATTCTATGATTATAACATCTAATGAAATTTATAAAATAGAATCAGATAATATCTTAAAAAGAAGAATAAAAGCAATAGGAATGACTTCTATTTTATTAGGAATATTCTTATTCTTAATATTAGTTCCTGTTTGTGGAGATACAATTTTTAAAACTATTAAACAAGCATCAAATAACCAAGATTTTATTAACTTTATTTATAAAATATACCAAGTTATAAAATATCCACTATCTATTTTAGTAGTCTATTTTAACATTAAATTATTATATGTATTAGCTCCAGATAAGAAAATAAGAAGTAAAACTACAACAACAGGAGCACTATTTACAACAATTAGTTGGATTTTAGCAACAGAAATATATACATTCTATATAGGAAGATTTTCTAGTTATGATTTGTTCTATGGAAGTATTTCTAATATTATAATTTTACTATTATGGATTTATATTTTATCATATATATTTGTTTTAGGAATGGCTATCAATGCTGGAAATACAAAAGAAGAAGATATTGAAAGAACAGGGATGTTATTTGTAAAAAAATAACATCCTTTTTATATGAAAGATAATTGAAGTAATTGAAAAAGTATAATAATAATGCTATAATGTAATAAGCAAAGTTCGAGAGAGAAAACATAAAAGCGAGGTTGAAAGATGAAGAATTTAAAAAATAGCTGGAAGAGACTAAAAGACTCTGTACAAAAGAACTTAACACGATTAAAACAAGAACATCTAATTAGGGAATATATAAAAAATAACATTGTATTTTTAACTTTCGTAATTACGTGTGTTATTAACTCAACGATGTTAAGATTTTTCTGTATTAATTCTACAGAAAATTATTTAGCAATTGCTCCTATATTAGCAGATTTATCAGTTATAACTATTGTGGGTGGCCTTGGTTATTTATTAAAGCCTAAAAATAGATTTGGTTATTATTTAGGTTTTAGTATTTTCTTTTCGATAATTTGTTTAATTAACTCAATATACTATACGTACTATACATCATTCGCCTCAGTATCTATGTTATCTTTAACTCAATATGTTGGAGATGTAGGAGATGCTGTAGTAGAACAAGTAATTAATATTAAAGACTTTTTATATATTTTAGGTCCAATAATATTAGTTTTAGTAAATATTAGATTAAAGAAGAAAAATTATAACAAAAAAATAGAAATGAAATCTGAAAGAAAGAAAAAAACTATTAAAACAGTGGCAGTAGGGGCTGTAATTGCAATTATATTCGTTTTAACACTAACACCAACAGACATGTCTAGGTTGGTAAAACAATGGAATCGTGAATATATTGTTATGAAGTATGGTATTTACATTTATCAAGTTAATGATGTTATTGCATCTGTCCAACCTAAAATAAATTCATTATTTGGATATGATCAAGCTAAAAAACTATTCAAAGATTATTTTAAAGATCAAGAAGAACCTCAAGATAACAAATATACTAATATTTTTGAAGGAAAAAATGTAATCGTAATTCATGGAGAAAGTTTACAAACCAATTTAATGAGCTTGTCATTTAATGGCGAAGAAGTAACTCCAAATCTAAATAAATTAGCAGAAGAAGGAATGTTCTTTTCTAACTTTTATTCTCCTGTTAGTGTGGGAACTAGTAGTGATGCTGAATTAATGTTCAATACGTCATTATTACCAACAAAAAGTGGAACAGCCTTTGTATCTTATTCAGATAGAACCTATAATGCTACTCCTAAATTATTAGCAGAAAAAGGGTATTATACATTCAGTATGCATGGTAATAACGCAGATTTTTGGAATAGAAGAAATATGCATAAGAGCCTAGGGTATGATAGATTTTATAGTAAAGCAGATTATAATGTAACAAAAGAGAATATAGTAGGGCTTGGAATCAATGATTATGAATTTTTTGATCAGTCAGTAACGAAAATGACAAAGATAGCTAAAAATCATGACAAATGGTATGGAATGTTAATGATGCTATCTAATCACACTCCTTTTTCTGAGCTAGACAAGTACGGAGATTTTCCAGTAGATATAAAAGAAACAATAACTAATGAAGATGGAACAACAGAAGAAGTTACTTACCCTTATATGGAAGGAACAAAATTAGGAAATTACTTTAAGTCAGCTCATTATGCCGATGGAGCAATTGGAGAGTTAATTGAACGCCTTGATGAAGAAGGGTTATTAGACAATACCATTTTAGTGATTTATGGAGACCATGATGCTAGACTACCTCGTGCAGATTATAATCGCTTATATAACTATGATAAAGAAACCGATTCTGTATTAGATAAAGATGATCCTAATTATAAAGAGTATGATTCATATCAGTACGAATTAGGTAGAAAAGTTCCTTTGATTATTTGGAGCAAAGATATGCAAGGAACAGATTTAAATAAAGAATATACTAATGTAATGAGTATGTACGATGTAGAACCAACTCTTGGAAATATGTTAGGATATTCTAATGAATATGCACTAGGACATGATATTTTTGATATTAAAGATCAAAATATTGTAGTATTTCCTAACGGAAACTGGTTGACAAATGATATTTATTACAACAGTCAAAAAGAAGAATATTTATCATTGACAGATAAACCAGTAACTGAAGAAGAAATAAAAAAGAATAATGAATATGCAAGTAAATTGTTAGATGTATCAAACGACATTATAATATTTGATTTGCTAAAGAAAGATCAAAAAGATGAAAATAAAGTCATGGAAGCACAAGAGAAAGGGGCATAATCTATGAAACTAAAGAAAAGACCAAAAAAAATTTTAATGGCACTGTTAATTTTAATATTGATAGTAGCTATAGTTTTTGTAGGATCAAAAATCTTCTTTGGCCGTTCAGAAGTAACAGAAGTGAGAGTATTAAAGACTATAAATAAGTATGGATATACATTAAAAGATAACAAGACAAAAAAATATCAACAAATGTTTAAAGAACTAGAAAAATTGCTAACAAAAGATTCTGTAGATGAAGAAGAGTATGTAAAAAAGATAACTGAAATGTTTATTTATGATTTTTATAGTTTAAATGATAAAAGTACGAAAACGGATGTAGGTGGAACAGATTTTGTATATCCAAATATATTAGAGGATTTCCTAGAAAAAGCAGAAGACACATATTATAAATATGTAGAAAATAATATGTATAATGATAGAAAGCAAAAATTGCCTACAGTAGATGAAATTACAATTGATAGTGTAGAACAAATAGAATTTGCTTATGGAGAAGAAACAGACGAAGAAGCTTACGAAGTAAATGTATCTTGGACATATACAGATGATGATTTTAACGATTATCAGAAAAAAGCTACCTTAATTTTTGTGCACGATGATATTAAACTTTCTTTAGTTGAGTTAAAATAGAGGCATTGCTTCTATTTTCTTTTTGCTTTATAATATTATTAATAGCAATAAAGTTGCTATAGAAAGGATATGATAAAATGCTTTTAATACTATATCCAAAATGCTCAACTTGTAAAAAGGCAAAAAAATACTTAGAAGATAACTCTGTAAACTTTATAGAGAGAAACATAATAACAGAAACACCAACTAAAGTTGAATTGAAAGAATGGATTAAAAAATTTAATTTTCCATTAGAAAAACTATATAATACAAGTGGAATGAAATACAGAGAATTAAATTTAAAAGAAAAACGTAAGAATATATCAGTAGAGGAACAAATAGAGTTATTATGTTCTGATGGGATGTTATTAAAAAGACCAATATTAATAACGGAAAATACAATGTTAACAGGGTTTAAAGAATTAGAATGGAACAAAGTAATTAAGGAGGAAATAAAATGAAAGAATTAATATTAAAAAAATGTATGAAGTGTAATGCTTTAGTAAAAGTATTAGAAGATTGCAATTGTGAAGATTGTGGAATTGTTTGCTGTGGAGAACCAATGGTAGAGGTAAAAGCAAATAGTGTAGATGCCAGTTTTGAAAAACATGTGCCAACTTACGAAAAAGAAGACGAAAATATTCATATTAAAGTAAACCATGTAATGGAAGAAGATCATTACATTGAATGGATCTTAGTAAAAACAGAAAAAGAAAACAGAGAAGTAATACTAAAACCAGGAGATATGCCAGAAATGATAGTACCATACGAACAAGGAGCCTTAATCTATGCATATTGTAATAAACATGGATTATGGAAAACTGAGGTAGAATAATGAATTTAGATACGTTAAATAATCTTACGTATGGAATGTATATCATAACAACAAGAGAAAATGATAAAAATGTAGGTTGTTTTATCAATACCGCAGTGCAAATTACATCAAAAAATCCTATTATTGCAGTGAGTTTAAATAAAGAAAATTATACCAATCAAGTATTAAAGAAAACAAAAAAATGCGCACTTTCTGTTTTGACAGAAAAAGCCAAACAAAGTTTAATTTCAAAATTTGGTTTTTTTACATCAAAAGA
Organism: uncultured Bacilli bacterium; assembly: GCA_944371955.1. Taxonomy (GTDB): domain Bacteria; phylum Bacillota_I; class Bacilli_A; order RF39; family UBA660; genus Faecimonas. The sequence goes on along the minus strand of CALVYB010000045.1, from coordinate 1,925 downwards.
AATTAATAAATTTGAAAATATAAATTTTCAATATATTGAAGAACTGCCGGTAGTATTAGAAGACACTTGTAGTTATATCATAGGAGAAGTAATTAAAGTCATTGATGTAGAAACGCATGATATCTTTTTAATTAGAGTATTACAGGCAGAAAAATCCATAAACGACGTGCCAATGACTTATAGATATTATCATGACAATTTGAAAGGTAAAGCACCTAGAAAAGCCCCAACTTATCAAGAAGAAAAAATAGAAGAACAAGCTAATAAATATCAATGCACTATATGTGGCTATATTTATGATGATAATAAAGAAGAAGTGAAATTTGAAGATTTACCAGATGACTGGACTTGTCCTATGTGTGGAGTAGGAAAGGATAAATTTAGAAAGCTATGAGGTAAATATATGGACAGATTAGAAGAAGTTATGCAACAGATGGATGAGATATCATATGGATGGTTAGATATCTATGGCAGAAAACATATCAATACACTAGACCAACTAACTAAACTATATAGAGTATCTTCTCCAGAAGAAGTTTTAGAAAATAAATTAGGCATTTGCTTTGATCAAGTAGAATTAGAAAGAAAATTATTTGAATTGGATTATGAAACTCAATCTTTTGCTATATTTACCAATTTAATGGTACATAGCTTTCTAATATTATATAAAGACGAAGACTATATATATTTTGAACACTCATCACCACAAAGCAAAGGAACATATCATTTTTGTAAAGCAGAAGAAGCACTAGCTTTTGCAACACAAAGATTTAAAGAAAACCATCATATTAAAGATAGTAGCAAAGTCGATTTAGTACCATATCCACCATTACAACAAGGGACTACATTTTCAGAATTAAAAGATATAATATGTCAACAAAAAGCAAAGCAAGGTCAAATTACAAATAAAAAGTAGATTTCAACAAAAATCTACTTTTTTTTCTTTTTTTACTGATTATAATCAATTACATAAAGGTAGATACTCTATGATTATTTCTGATTTTATTAACATTATTTATATTTTGACTATCTTTTTGACTATTTATTAATTGGATAATTTTTCCATATATGCAGCTTTTAAAAAATTTGTCGGATGTACATAAAGGGATAATGTCACTTTTACGTCAGAATGACCTAATATTTCGCTTAAAGTTTTAGGATCCATCCCAACTTCTATACATCTTGTTGCCAATGTATGTCTTAATGTATGAAATCCATATTTTTTTATATTAGTTTCCTCTAATAGTTTTTGAAATTTATTATAATAAGTTCTAGGTTCTATATAGGATGCTGTTCCCGTAAGAAAATAAGCATTACCATCTTTGGGCTTAATTTTTAAGAGAATTTCATACAAAAATTTATTAATTGGTATTTCTCGTTTAGAGTTTTCAGTTTTAGGTTCCTCCAGAATAATTTTTGTTTTAGAAAAATTTTCTATATCCATTATACGCAACATAGTATGTTTAACTTTGATAATTCTTTTAGTTAGATTAATATCATTCCATTTTAAAGCACATACTTCTCCAATCCTAAGTCCTGTATATAAACTTAGTAATATTCCATAGCCAATAGTAGTATCTCTTTTTAAGATTTCTTTTTCTAATCTCTTTTGATCTGATTTAGATAATATTTTAATTTCATTCTTCTTTAGTTTTGGCATTTTCACTTTAATAGACAAATTAGCATAAGATAATATTTGTTTTAATACTACAATCATATCTCTAATTGTTTTATTACTAAATCCTTCTTCGAATTTTTGATTAATAAAGAATTCTATTTTTTCAGTATTAATTTCACATAATTCGAGTTCTCCTAACAATGGTTGAATATGATTTTTTACAATTCCTAGATAATGTACATAAGTAGATGTTTTTACCAAAAACTTAATACTGTTTAACCAGTTTTGTATATAATAATTAAATTGA
>CALVYB010000044.1 GCA_944371955.1 uncultured Bacilli bacterium | reverse complement strand
GTTAAAGAAAACATTTCTACTACTGAAGCTGATGAAATTAAAGCTAAGCTTGAAGAAGCTGGAGCTACTGTAGAAGTTAAGTAATTAACTTCTTTTTTTTGATTATATATGGTAGAATAATGTTAAAATATGGAGGAAATGATATGGAAGAAAAATTTGATGTTTTAAATGAGTGGGGAGCGTTTATAGGAAAACTTGCTACTAGAGATGAATGTCATAAAAGTGGATTCTGGCATCGTGCTGTATATGCTTTCATTATTAATGATAAAAAAGAAGTGTTATTACAGAAACGTAGTTCTAACAAAAAACAGTGGCCTGATATGTGGGATGTTACTGTTGGAGGACATGTTTTAGCGGGAGAATTTGGTAGAGAAGCATTGATTAGGGAAACAAAAGAAGAATTTGGTATTGATATTGATGATTGTGATATTAGATATCTGGTTGGTTCTACTTCTATTAATACAGATAAAGATATTATTAATAAACATTTTAATGAATGTTATATTGTTACTAAAAATATAGACTTGGCAAAAATTAAACTTCAAAAAGAAGAAGTCTCAGAAATTCGTTTTTTTACTATAGAGGAAATTATGAAAATGATTCAGAATGATTATAAGTGCATCACAAAGAAAATTGATGCATGGAATTTTTTAATGAAAATTTTGGAACATTATGACAAAGTTGTATAAATTTTCTTTTGTTTGTGTTACTATGTTTGTAGAATAGGACTGGGGTTGTGAAAATGGAAAATCAAAAGAAAAAAGTCATGTATTATTGTATATAGTTATAAAGCTATTTATAGGTATATTATCATCTTTTTTTATTGGTTGTGTGTTGTATTCGCAAGAGATTTTGAAGTTTCAATCTACTAAATCGGCGGTTAAAGATAACAATAACCAAAATCTAATGAAACACCATTAAAATCAGAAGAAATTAATTATATTTTTTATTCTAATTTTAGCAGAAGGTTATGCATTAACTGCTCCCTCTCATGCAGTTGGTACTAATCTTAATGTAGATAGTAGTCAGACAAAGGTTATAATTTCTATTAATCATTATTTGGTTAGTCAAAATTATGGGCTTGGTTGGGTTACTTCAAGTGAAGATTATAATTATGACCCTCATGAAATAGTATTTGATCAGAAAATGGTAGATATTTTCTTTGACGGCTTTGGTCAAGATGCTTCTAGGGATACTATTTTATTTTTAATAAAAGATGGTATTATTCAATATTTATGATTAAAGAACGTTTATCTTACTGACCATGAAAATTTAAAATCTTATGGTACATTACCTAGAATTTCAAATATTGTTAAATTTTATTCTGCTGATGCTTTAGCACAAATGGGGGAGAGTGTTACGATATTAGCGCAAGATAAAAATGGTAAACTTATAGTATTGCATAAAATAGGAAATTATTAGTAAAATTTTGTCAAAAATAAAAAAATTGTTTGACAAAATTTTATATTTCGTGTATCATATGTTTACGAAAGGGAGAAAACTTATTGAAATTTACAAGTTTTCTCCTTCTTTTTTGTTTAGAGGGGATAAGATGGGGCATTATTTTACAAATGAGCAGTTACCTAGCGATATAAAAGAGACTACGTGTGTAGTTTTGGGCAACCATTTTAAATTTTTAACTGATAATGGTGTATTTTCAAAAGACGGTTTGGATTTTGGCAGTAGACTTCTTCTTGAAGTAATCCCGCAGGAAGAAGTTGGAGGCAAAATTCTAGATATGGGATGCGGTTACGGAGTATTAGGTATTGTTTTAGCTAAGTTAACTTCTAATAAAGTAGATATGGTTGATGTAAACAGAAGGGCTTTACATCTTGCAAAAAGAAATGCTCAATTAAATGGTGTTTCTGATTACGTTTCTATTTTTGAAAGTGATTGTTATAGTAATGTTTTGGAGAATTATTCTACAATTATTACTAATCCTCCGATAAGAGCTGGTAAGAAAATTGTTTATGACATAGTGATGAATGCTCGTGATCATTTAGAAGATGGCGGTAATCTTTATTTGGTTATTAGAAAAGAGCAAGGTGCTAAATCGCTAATTGTCGACCTCGAAAAAGTTTATGCTGTTAAAGTATTAGAAAGAAAAAAAGGCTTTTTCATTATTCAATGCCATTTATAATTGACTTATTGCTATTGTTGTGTTATTAATAAAAATTGGCAATATATTTTGTTATTGGTGTTTTATTAAAAAAATTAGTGTTAGGGGTGAATTCAGTGGCTTATAAAAATGTAAAATATGGCGACTATCGAGAAAGAAGAAATTTCTCACGTATTAGAAATACTTATGAGTTAAAAGATTTGTTAGAAATTCAAAAAAAATCTTATGAAAGATTCATCAATGTTGGTATCAAAGAAGTGTTTGAAGATTTATTTCCAGTAGAAAATTTCTCTGGAACTTTATCGCTTGAGTTTGGAGATTATCATTTTGATGAACCTCGTTATTCTATTAAAGAAAGTAAAGACAGAGAAACTACTTATTCTGCACCATTACGGGTAGATGTTCGTCTTTTGAATCGCGAAACTGGAGAAGTAAAGGAACAAGAAATATTTATGGGTGATATGCCAATGATGACGGAAAGTGGGACTTTTGTTATCAATGGCGCTGAACGTGTTATTGTATCTCAATTAGTTCGTTCTCCTAGTGTTTATTTTAATCGCGAAGTTGATAAAAATGGACGTGAATTAATCACATCACAGATTATACCGACTCGTGGAACTTGGCTTGAATTTGAAGTTGATGCAAGAGACGTATTATATGTTAGAATTGACCGTACTAGAAAAGTTACTTTAACTACATTACTTCGCGCTTTTGGCCTTTCTAGTGATGAGCAAATTTTATCTATGTTTGGTGAAGATGATTATTTAAAAAATACTATTGCAAAAGATTCTACTAAAAATACAGATGAGGCTTTGATTGAAATTTATGAAAAGTTAAGACCTGGAGAACCAGCTACATTAGATTCTTCCAAAAATCAAATTATTACAAGATTTTTTGATGAATTTAGATATGATTTGGCTAAAGTAGGACGTTATAAATTTAATCGTAAACTTAATGTTATTGATCGTTTATTAAATCAAACGTTAGCTGAAGATGTATGCGACGCTGATGGTGTTGTTGTTCTTGAAAAAGGCACTCAAATTACCAAAGCTAATTTAGATATCTTAAGAGATGCTTTGAATGCTGGTTTTGGGTTGCAAGAAGTTGTTGTTAATGACGAATTAGACACTTATAATAAAGTTCAAGTAATTAAAGTTGTTGATCCTACTGATAAGAAGAATAAACTTATTGTTATGGGAAATGATCAAAATATTGATGTTAAGAGACTAACAATTTCTGATGTTTATGCTTCAGTTTCTTATTACTTAAATTTACTACATGGTGTTGGTAATTATGATGAAATCGATCATTTAGGAAATAGACGTATTCGTCAAGTTGGAGAACTTTTACAAAATCAATTTAGAATTGGTGTTTCTCGTATGGAAAGAGTAATTCGCGAGCGTATGACTACGCAAGAAATGGAAGAAGTTACTCCTAAAACATTAATCAATATTCGACCAGTTACTGCTGCTATGAAAGAATTCTTTGGTTCATCACAATTATCTCAATTTATGGACCAAACTAATCCTATTGCAGAGCTTACTAATAAACGTCGTTTATCAGCTTTAGGGCCTGGTGGATTGTCTAGAGACCGTGCTGGTGTTGAAGTTCGTGACGTTAATGCTTCTCATTATGGACGTATTTGTCCGATTGAATCTCCAGAAGGACCTAATATCGGACTTATTACTTCACTTGCAAGTTATGCAAAAATTGATGAGTATGGATTTATTATGACTCCATATCGTAAAGTTGTAGATAAAAAGATTACAGATGAAGTTGTGTATTTAACTGCAGATGAAGAACTTGATTATATTATTTCACAATCTACAGTTGGTACTAATGAAGATAATGTTATTATTGATGATATGGTTAATGCGCGTTTCCGTGGAGATAATATTTTAGCAAAACCGGAACAAGTAGATTATATCGATGTTAGTCCACAGCAAGTTGTTTCTGTTACTACTAGTTGTATTCCATTCTTGGAGCATGATGACGCTACTCGTGCATTGATGGGAGCTAACATGCAACGTCAAGCTATGCCTTTAATTAAAACCGAGGCCCCTTTTGTTGGAACTGGTGTTGAGTTTATTGCAGCAAAAGATTCTGGGGTTGAAATCGTTTGTAAAGCTGATGGCGTTGTTGAATACGTTGACGCTAGAAAAATAGTTGTTAAAACTAAAAACGGCAAAGATACTTATCGTTTAGCAAATTTTGAACTTGCAAACTCTAGTATTTGTTCTCATCAAAGACCAATTGTTCATGTTGGAGATAAAGTTACTGCAGGTGTTACAATTCTTGCTGACGGTAACTCTACAGATAAAGGTGAACTTGCTTTAGGTAAGAATATGACAATTGCTTTCATGACATTTAATGGTTATAACTATGAGGATGCTGTTATCTTAAATGAAAATTTGGTTAAAGATGATAAGCTTACATCTTTACATCTTGAAGATTATGAAATGCAATGCCGTGAAACTAAATTAGGGCCAGAAGAAATTACTCGAGACATTCCTAATGTTAGTGAAGAAGCTCGTCGTAATCTAGATGAAAATGGTATTATTACTATCGGTACTGAAGTAAAAGAAGGAGATATTTTAGTTGGTAAAGTTACTCCTAAAGGTATGGCCGAACTTACTTCAGAAGAAAAATTATTACATGCGATTTTTGGGGAGAAAACGCGTGAAGTTCGTGATACATCGCTTCGTGTTCCACATGGCGGAGATGGAATTGTTCATGATATTAAAATTTATTCTCGTAAAGATAACGATGAGTTACCAGCTGGTGTTAGCAAAGTAATTCGTGTATATATTATTCAAAAACGTAAGATTCAAGTTGGAGATAAGATGTCTGGACGTCATGGTAATAAAGGTGTTATTTCACTTATCTTGCCTCAAGAAGACATGCCATATTTACCAGATGGTACGCCAGTTGATATTATGCTTAATCCACAAGGTGTTCCTTCTCGTATGAACTTAGGGCAAATTCTTGAATTACATATGGGTATGGCTGCTAAAAAATTAGGCGTTCATATTGCAACTCCAGTATTTGATGGTGCTCATATTGATGATATTCAAGCAATGATGAAGGAAGCTGGAATGGATGAAGATGGTAAAACAGTTCTTTATGACGGACGTACCGGTGAACCATTTGATAATCGTATTGCTGTTGGTGTAATGTATATGATTAAATTACATCACATGGTTGATGATAAACTTCATGCACGTTCTACTGGACCTTATTCACTAGTTACACAACAACCACTTGGTGGTAAAGCTCAATTTGGTGGACAAAGATTTGGAGAAATGGAAGTTTGGGCATTATATGCTTATGGTGCTGCTCATACATTACAAGAAATGATGACTACTAAATCAGATGATGTTGTTGGACGTGTTAAAGTGTATGAATCAATTATTAAAGGTCAAGAAATTGATCATGCTGGTGTTCCTGAATCATTTAGAGTACTTATGAAGGAATTCCAAGCACTTGGTTTAGATGTTTCTATTATTGATGATGATGGAAAAACGTTAGAATTAAAAGAAATTGAAGAGGCAGAAGATAAAGAAGATACTAAATTAAATATGGATGAGATTGATAAGTCTCCAGCTATACCGATTTCGACTTCAGATGATGACGAAGATTTTGAAGAAGATGATTTCGATGATGAAGATTTTGATGACGAGTTGGAGGAAGACTTAGAATTGGAAGAAGAATTTGAGGAAGGAGCTGATCTTTAATGATAGAAGTAAATAAGTTTGATGCATTAAAAATTGGAATCGCTTCACCTGAAAAAATTCGTGAATGGTCATATGGAGAAGTAAAAAAGCCAGAAACTATTAATTATCGTACTCTTCGTCCAGAACGAGATGGTTTGTTTTGTGAAAAAATATTTGGACCAACAAAAGATTTTGAATGTGCTTGTGGTAAATATAAGAGAGTTCGTTATAAAAATATTGTTTGTGACCGATGTGGAGTTGAAGTTACTCGTTCTAAAGTTCGCCGTGAACGTATGGGACATATCGAGTTAGCAACTCCTGTCTCTCATATTTGGTTCTTTAAAGGTGTTCCTTCTCGTATGGGATTAGTTCTTGATATGAGTCCTAGAGATTTGGAAGAGGTATTATATTTTGTTAGTTACGTAGTTATTGATAAAGGAAATACACCTCTTGAGAATAAGCAAACATTATCAGAAAAAGAATATCGTGCTTATTATGAAAAATATGGTACTGGTTTCAAAGTTGGTATGGGTGCTGAAGCTATTAAGGAATTATTAAAAAAAGTTGATTTAAAGAAAGATATTGATGAAATTGAGAAAGAGTTAGAAACAGCACAAGGACAAAAGAGAACTCGTTTACTTAAGAGACTTGATGTACTTGATGCGTTCTATCATTCTGGAAATCAACCTGAATGGATGATTATGGATTGTATTCCAGTAATTCCACCAGAATTACGTCCTATGATTCAGCTTGATGGTGGTCGTTTTGCTACTAGTGATTTAAATGATTTGTATCGTCGAGTTATTAATCGTAATAATCGTTTAAAGAAACTTATTGACTTGGGCGCTCCTACTATTATTATTCAAAATGAAAAACGTATGTTACAGGAAGCTGTTGATGCTTTGTTTGATAATGGACGTCGTGGAAGGAGTGTAACAGGTGCAGGAAATAGGCCGTTAAAATCTATTTCAAGTATGTTAAAAGGTAAACAAGGTCGTTTCCGTCAAAATTTGTTAGGAAAGCGTGTTGATTATTCTGGTCGTTCAGTTATCGTTGTAGGCCCAAGTCTTAAGATGTATCAATGTGGAATTCCTAAAGAAATGGCACTAGAGTTATTTAAACCTCATGTTATTCATGGTTTGGTAAGTAAGGATATTGCACATAATATAAAAGCTGCTAAAAGATTGATTGATAGTCAAGACCCTGTTGTATGGGACATTGTAGAAGAAGTAATTAAAGAACATCCAGTTCTATTAAACCGTGCTCCTACATTACACCGCTTAGGTATTCAAGCATTTGAACCTATCTTAGTTGGTGGAAAAGCAATTCGTTTGCACCCATTAGTTTGTCCAGCATTTAATGCGGATTTTGATGGAGATCAAATGGCAGTGCACGTTCCGCTTTCTGAAGAAGCTCAAGCAGAAGCTAGACTTTTAATGTTAGGTTCTGGAAACATCTTGAAACCTTCAGATGGAAAACCAATTGTTACTCCTGCACAAGATATGGTATTAGGTAACTATTATATTACTATGGAAAAAGCTGGCGAGGATGGAGAAGGTCGTGTATTTAAAAACACTAACGAAGCATTAATGGCATATGAGAGAAGAGAAATCACTTTACATACTCGTATTGCTATTCCTGTTGATTCATTTAAACATAAATTATTTACTGAAAGTCAAAAAGGTAAATATTTAGTCACAACAGCTGGTAAAATCAAATTTAATGAAATTTTACCAGACTCATTTGCTTATATTAATGAACCAAGTGATGATAATATTCAAAATATTACACCTAATAAATATTTTTTAGAAAAAGGTACTGATATTAAATCAGCTATCAAAGATATGCCTTTGGTTAAACCTTTTGCTAAGGGCACTTTGGAAAAAATCATTGATCAAGTGTTTAAACGTTATAAAACAACAGAAACTTCTACTATGCTTGATAGTTTAAAAGATTTAGGATTTAAGTATTCTACTATTGCTGGTATTACTATTAGTATGGCTGATGTTGTTACAAGTAATAAAAAAGATGAAATCGTTGCGGAAAGTCAAAAATTAGTTGATAAGATTAATAAACAATATAAACGTGGTCTTATTACAGAAGAAGAAAGATTTAATAAAGTTATTGAAACTTGGAATCAAGCAAAGGACCAAGTTCAAGAAGAACTTGAAGAAATTGCAAATAAAGAAGTTGATAATCCAATCTTCATGATGATGCATTCTAAAGCTCGTGGTAATATTTCAAACTTTACACAGATTGCAGGTATGCGTGGTATCATGGCTAAACCAGATGGATCATCTGTTGAAATACCAGTACTTTCAAACTTTAAAGAAGGACTTTCAGTAGCAGAATTCTTCTTATCTACACATGGTGCTCGTAAAGGTAGTGCTGATACAGCGTTAAAAACTGCTGATTCTGGATACTTAACTCGTCGTTTAGTTGATGTTTCACAAGATATTATTGTTCGTGAAGAAGATTGTGGTACTGATCAAGGCGTAGTAGTTCGTGATTTTATTAATGAAAAAACTGGTGCGGTTATTGAAAGTTTACGTGATCGTATTGTTGGACGCTTTGCTAATAAGAAAGTAATTAACCCAGAAACAAAAGAAGTTATTGTTGATAAATTACAAATGATTACAGAATCTTTAGCAGATAAGATTATAGCAGCAGGAATTACTGAAGTTGAAATTCGTACTGTACTTACATGCGCTACAGTCAACGGCGTATGTCAAAAATGTTATGGTCGTAATCTAGCTACAGGTAATTTAGTTGAAATTGGTGAAGCTGTTGGTGTTATGGCTGCTCAGTCTATTGGTGAGCCTGGTACACAACTTACAATGCGTACGTTCCATACTGGTGGAGTTGCCGGTGGAGAAGATATTACTCAAGGTCTTCCTCGTGTACAAGAATTGTTTGAATCTCGTAACCCTAAAGGTAAAGCAACTATTGCTGAAATTGATGGTAAAGTTACACAAATTAAAGAAGATCATGGTAAATACAAAATTAGTGTTACTAACAAACTTGAAACTAAGGAACACGTTACTAATTATGCTGCTAAACTTTGTGTTGAAAAAGGTGACGATGTTGTTTGTGGAGATAAACTTACAGAAGGTGCAATTAGTCCAAAAGAATTGCTAGCTGTTACAGATCCACTTACTACTCAAGAGTACATCTTGAAAGAAGTTCAACATACTTATCGTTCGCAAGGTGTTGATATTGCTGATAAACACGTTGAAATTATTGCTCGTCGTATGATTAGTAAGATACGTATTATTGAAGGTGGAGATACTAGACTGCTTCCTGGAGCACTTGTTAATTTCCGTGAATTTACTGATAGTAATAAAGAAGCTGTTATTCAAGGTAAGAAACCTGCTCTTGGTAAGCCAATTCTTCTTGGTATTACTAAAGCTGCTCTTGAAACTGATTCATTCTTGTCAGCTGCATCTTTCCAAGAAACTACACGTATCTTAACTGATGCCGCTATTAAAGGTAAAGTAGATCACTTAGAAGGATTAAAAGAAAACGTTATTATTGGTAAATTAATTCCTGCTGGTACAGGAAGCAAAGTTTATCGTAATGTAGATTATGATTTAGCATCACAATTTATTGATGAAGAACCATTAGATAAATTGGAAGATGAATTTATGGAGTAGTATTCACTACTCCTTTTTGAGTTCCGGTAAAATTTAGAGAAAATAAAAAAGTGAAACTGTTTTTATCCACAGATTCACTTTTTTTAGCAA
>CALVYB010000043.1 GCA_944371955.1 uncultured Bacilli bacterium | reverse complement strand
AGTCCTTGACTAAAACGAGTGAAAGATTAAATTTCAGTTTCAAATCTTTAGGCGCAATTTACTTTTTCATTTCACAATATCAATAAAGGAAGAGAAATCTTCTTTTTATTTTTATTAAAATAGGGTATAATAAATTAGAATTGTTGGTGGTTAGATGAAAGATTTTAAAGAAAAATTAGCACTTGTTCCGACAAAACCAGGAAGTTATCAAATGAAAAATAAAGATGGCGTAATTATTTATGTAGGAAAGGCTAAAAATTTAAAAAACAGATTAAAAAGTTATTTTACCGGAACCGTAACAGGAAAAACTAGGATGTTAGTACAGGATATTGATGACTTTGAATATATTGTAACTTCAAGTGAATTAGAATCGCTAATTTTAGAAATTACTTTAATTAAAAAGTATGATCCTAAATATAATATTCTCTTAAAAGATGATAAAACTTATCCATATATTGAATTAACAAATGAACAATTTCCTCGGCTAAAAATAGTCAGAAACACCAAAAGAAAAAAAACAAAAGATTATTTATATGGGCCATATCCCAATGTTGCAGCAGCTAGAAAAACAGTAGAAATGATTAATCGAATTTATCCATTAAGAAAATGTGAAAAGTTAAAAAAAGAGCTATGTCTTTATTATCATATAAATGAATGTCTTGGTTACTGTGTAAAAGAAGTAAATGAAGATACTATTACTTTGATGAAAAAAGAAATTATTTCTTTCCTAAAAGGTGACTCAAAAGAAATTACTGAAAAAATTAAAAGAGAAATGCAAAAAGCAAGCGATGCTATGAATTATGAGAGAGCATTAGAATTAAAAAAAATGTTAGAAGATATTGATATCACCTTGCGCAAACAAAAAATAGATTTAAATAAAAACTATCAATTTGATTTAATAAACTATTACAAAGACGAGAATTATCTATCAATTGAATTGTTTTTTATTAGAGATGGTTTATTATTTGGAAGGCACAATGAAATAATCCAAACAATGATTGATCCAATAGAAGAAATAACAGAGTATATAATAAAATTTTATGATAAACAAGGTATATTGCCTAAAGAATTATATATGCCAGAAGAGTTAAATGCTGAACTAATAAGTAATTATCTTAATTTAAAAACTTATACCCCTCAGAAAGGTAAGTTAAAAAAACTTTTAGATTTAGCAAAAGAAAACGCTAAAGAACAACTTGACTTGCAAGAAGAAACACTAAAGAAAGATGATAATTTACGTATAGAAGCAATTAACGAACTAAAAGAGTTATTACACTTAGAGTCTGTATCTAGAATGGAATCTTTCGATAATTCCCATTTGTTTGGAACCTTTTATGTAGGTGGTATGGTGGTATTTGAAGACTTTTTACCATTAAAAAATGAATATCGAAAATTTAAAATATCAACAGAAGTAAAAGATGATTTAAGCGCAATGAAAGAGGTTTTATATAGAAGATATTACAAAGTATTAATGGAAAATTTAGAAAAACCAGATTTAATTGTTATGGATGGAGGAAAATTACAAATTAGTGTAGCCAAAGAAATAATTGATTCTTTAGGATTAAATATTCCAATCATTGGTCTAGTAAAAGATAACGGGCACAAAACAAGTTATATGATGAATGATAAATATGAAATTCTAAATATAAATAAAGATTCAAATTTATTCTTATTTTTAACAAGAATTCAAGAAGAAGTACATAGATATGCTATTACTTATCATAGAAACATAAAGGCAAAAGGAATGTTATCGAGCATATTAGACGTAGTCCCGGGCATCGGAGAAGTAAGAAAAAAGGAATTACTAAAACATTTTGGCTCTTTGAAAAAACTAAAGGAAGCTAGTGTAGAAGAACTTTCTGAAGTTGTATCCAAAGACGTAGCAGAAAATCTAACAGCCTATTTAAAAGAAATATAGTATAATAAAAAAAGGAAGGGTGAAATTTATGAAAAAACTAAATAACAGAGCATTTACATTAGTAGAACTATTGGCTGTAATAACGATTTTAGGAATTCTTGTCATAATAAGTGTTGGGGCGGTATTTAAATACTTAACATCAAGTAAACAACAAGCCATGGAAACAATTGCATCAAGTTCCTATGACGGGATGGTTATGTATATGATGGATAATAACATAATGTTAGAAGCTGATGAAACAAAAACATTAACAATTGAAGAACTATACAATGATCATAGGATAGATAGACCGATTGATCCTTATGACAATAAGACAGTATGTAGTGGGGAAGTAACAGTAATTAATAAAACAACTAGCTTAACTGCCGGTCTTGAAGACTATCAATATACTGTTACAGTAAACTGTTCTGGTGATCACAGTGTTGAACAAACATATCCAAAGAAGTAGGGATGAACAATGAGTAGAATAAAAGTAATGGATGAAATACTAGCTAATAAAATAGCAGCTGGAGAAGTAGTTGAAAAAACAATGAACGTTGTAAAAGAGCTAGTAGAAAATTCGATTGATGCCGAAAGTAATCAAATAAAAATAGAATTGATTGACTCTGGGGTAAAAGAAGTAAAAGTAATGGATAATGGAGTTGGTATGGATAGGGAGGACGCAACCTTAGCATTCTCAAGACACGCCACCTCGAAACTAAAAAAATTAGATGATTTATTTAATATTGAATCATTAGGCTTTAGAGGTGAAGCATTACCTTCTATTGCCTCTGTATCTAATATTGAATTAAAAACATCTAATGGGACAATTGGTACTTATTTAACGCTATGTGGTGGTAAAGATATGCATGTAGAAGATAGTGATTTGCAACCAGGAACTACAATTATTGTACGAGATTTGTTTTACAACACCCCAGTAAGATTGAAATACTTAAAAAATCTATATGTCGAATTAGCTAATATTACAGAATATGTAAATAAAATGGCGTTATCTTACCCAAATATTAAATTCACTTTGATTAACAATGGTAAGATTTTACTTGATACAGATGGAAATGGTGATTTAAGAAAGGTAATATATCAGATTTATGGAGCTGACATTACCAAAAAGATGATAGAGGTTTCTGGAGAAAATGACGATTATTACATACACGGATATATTTCTTACCCAGAGATGACCAAGAGCAATCGTAGTGCCATTACCACCTTAGTAAATGGTAGAGTCATTAAAAATAACGATCTTAATAAAACAATTACCGATTCATATCACACATATATACCAAAAGATAAATTCCCAATAATTGTTTTAAATATTGAAGTGGATCCGATTCTAATAGATATTAATATTCATCCAACAAAAATGGATATTAAATTTTCTAAGATGGATGCTTTAAAAGAACTTGTATTTGAAGTCGCCTCTAAAGAACTAAAAAGATTAACTTTGATTCCAACTATAAGCACTAGAAGTGAAGAAGCCCTTAGAGAAACAACCATTCCATTGTATAAAGCCTTCAAAAAAGAAGACAATATTTCAAAACCAACATATGAAGAAACGGTGTTAGACTTTTCTGTTAGCGAGAGTGATTTGGCACCAACTTCTTCCGAGCCAGGAGAAAAAATTGAAGAACATCAAGCCAGCTCAGCAGAGAGAATTAAACCAATGATTCCAAGAGGAATAGTTTATTCCACTTATATTATTGCCGAAAACGAAGATGGAATGTACATTATAGATCAGCATGCTGCAGCAGAGAGAATCAATTACGAAAAAGTATTAAACAGTCTAAAACAAAATGTAATACCAATTGATTTATTAATCCCTGTAAAAATAGAGTTGGCATCTAATGAATTTTTGATAGTAAAAAATCATTTAGATATTTTAAAACAATACGGATTTATAGTAGAAGAGTTTGGAATGAACACAATTATCATTAGGAGCCACCCAAATTGGATACCTGATGATGTAGCAGAAGAATGTATTCGTAAGGTAGTTGACATTATTGTTAGTAAAGAAAGTTTTGATTTTAACCAATTTGTTTGGAGGATGGCTGCGACTATGGCTTGCCGTATGTCTATAAAGGCTAACGATTATTTATCTTATGATGATCAGCTATGGTTATTAAACACTTTAAGAAGTTGCGAAAATCCCTTCACTTGTCCTCATGGACGACCAACAATCATTACGTATACTAAATACGATTTAGAAAAATTATTCAAACGTTCACTAGATTAGGAGGGAGAGAGTATGAAGCCAATTATCGTAATTGTAGGACCAACAGGAGTTGGAAAAACGAAATTAAGTATTGAGCTTGCCAAAAAATTAAACGCCGAAATTATAAATGGAGATTCGGTTGCGATATATAAAAAGCTTAATATTGGTAGCGCTAAACCTACACCAGAAGAACAACAAGAAGTACCTCATCATTTGATAGATATCAGATTACCAGAGGAAGAATATAGCGTATATGAATACCAACAAGACGCTAGAAATAAAATAAAAGAAATCACCGAACGAGAAAAAAGAGTAATTATCGTTGGTGGAACAGGCCTATATATTAAGGCTGCACTATATAATTATATATTTACAAATGGTACAATAAATAATAATTACGAAAATTTAACTAACGAAGAAATATTAAACAGAATAAAAAGATATACTGATAAAATCGAGATTCACCCAAACAATAGACAGAGACTAGTACGTACATTAAATAAATATGAAAATAAAGAAACAATCACAAATGAAAAAGATAAGTGCCTATATTCGACTTATATAATAGGCTTAACTGCCCCACGAAACATTGTTTATGACCGAATCAATAAAAGAGTAGATAAAATGATAGAAGAAGGTTTAACTACAGAAATTCTATCATTAAAAGATATTTATGCCAATTCAAGAGTATTAAACACTGCGATAGGGTACAAAGAATTTAAAAGTTATTTAGACCATCAAAAAACAATAGAAGAAGTAAAAGAAGAAATAAAATTAAATTCTAGACACTATGCCAAAAGACAATATACATTCTTTAAAAATCAATTTAACACCCATTGGTATGAAGTCGATTTCAATAATTTTAATGAAACAATTGAGAAGATATATAATGATATAAAAAAAGAAGCCGACTAGGCTTTTTTTAATTCACTATAAATATTTTGATCAAAGGTATGTTCTACTTCCTCCAAATTTAAAAGCGTCGGAGTATCAATTAAGAAAAAATTATGTTCAAGTAAATTTTCTCCTGTTGAAACTACAGGATCATCCCAAGTAAGATCTAAATGTAACCATTTTCCATCCACATAAACTGCATTCCAAACGTGTTGTTCACTAGAGATTTTATAACTTTTAATCCCCATTTTTTCTAAAAATAATTCCATTGCATCAGTATATCCACCACAAATACCATATCCTTGGAATAATGGACCATAAGCAATATCAGAATGATAAGTAGTAATATTATAATCGCTACGCCCAGAATCATACACGCTATTGTTAATAATATAATCATGAACTCTACGAATATTATTAACATCGGTATCATTAGGAATAATTAATTCTTTAGCTAACTCATCAACTTTTTGACTAATTTCTTGAATTTGTTTTTTGGAATAACTTTTTTGAATGTGGACAGTAACTTTTCCAAGAGAATCATATTGAGTTTCTATATGATTAAAACTATTAAATGGATGAACGAAGTTATTAATATGTGAAAGTAAGTTTTGGTCATTGGCTATATTTTCAACATCATCCAAACAACCAGAATACTCATTTGGACAATAAAAGGTGAAGCTATCAACGCCAGAATTAATGATTGTATAAAACACATTTAACAACTGTTCTTTATTATCTGGTTCTAACCGATTAGTATTTTGTACAAATTCAAAATTATAATCTCTATAATATTCATTTTTCTCTAATACTCGATTTTCTTGTGTAAATGTTTTAAGTATTTGATAATATGTTTTTTGTAAATCCTTTTGATATAAAAGTAAAAGTCCTGCAATGATAAATGTAACTCCCAATGTGACTAAAATCTTTTTCATAATTCCTCCGCGCTAGATCTACGTTAAAATAATTCTATCGTACTTAGAAAAAAAAGTAAATAAAAAACCAATCAAGAGATTGATTGATTTACATAGCATTTTTCATTTTAGTTAATCTTGATTTTAAACGAGCAGCTTTATTTTTGTGGATTTTACCGCTAGACATAGCTTTATCAACTCTTTGAATAGCGATATTATAATTAGTGCTAGCTGCATCTTTGTTACCTGCTTTAACTTCTTTTTCGAATTTCTTAACGGCAGTTCTCATACTAGAAACTACTAAAGTATTTACAGTTGTCTTTTTTGCATTAGAACGTACTCTTTTTTTAGCACTTGCTATATTTGGCATATTTTCACCTCACTTTTATAAACACATTAATTCTATCAAATTTTTCACTAAAAAGCAAATATTTTTTATTTATTTGTAAATATTAAGAATAGGTGACCAAAATGCATACAATAGATTTAAAAAATAAAGGCTTTAGAACAGACTTAGTAATAGATGACATAACAAGAGAAAAACAACCCAAAATAGCCACTAAAATATTAGAAAAAACAAAAAATATAACTGTGGAAGAAGTTATTATAGATAAAGATTCGAAAACTAATTGGAATAAAAAAGAAGGAATATATAAAACAATTTCATTTAAAGATATTACAGATAAAAATAATTTTAAAGAAGTAGAAAAAATTGCCATAAAAACATTAAAAGATATGTTAAGTGAGTTAAAAATAAAAGATGACGCTACAGTACTCGTAATAGGTTTAGGAAACTCATCTTCTACACCAGATGCTTTAGGGCCTAATACCGTTGACCATGTTTTAGTAACAAGGCATCTATTTTCTATTGGAGATGTAGAAGAAGGCTATAGAAATGTTGCTAGCTTTAAACCAAGTGTAACAGGTGTAACAGGAATTGAAACAAAAGACTTAATCGAGGGTATTAAAGAAAAAATAAAACCAGATTTAATAATCGTAATTGATGCGTTAGCTTCTAGTTCTATTGAACGTTTAAATAAAACCATTCAAATTACATCAGCTGGAATATCACCCGGAAGCGGAGTAGGAAATAATCGATTAGAAATTAGTAAAGATACACTAGGAACACCAGTAATTGCTGTAGGGATACCAACGGTTGTTGATGGAGCAACCATTGTAGAAAATACTTTACAATTATTAATAAAGAAAATAAGTTATCAATTGGAAAATAAAGATAATGAAAAATTAAAATTAGTTCCTTCTATCAATCAAAATTATTTATCACATACTAAAGAATTGAGTAAAGAACAAAAAGAAGATTTACTAGGAATGGTAGGATTATTAGATGAACAAGAATTAAAATCATTAATACTAGAAGTTTTGCTACCAGTAAACTACAACATGATGGTAACTCCAAAAGAGATAGATTATTTAATAGATAAATTAAGTTTATTATTAGGTAATATGATTAATAAAAGCCTACATGCTCGCTTTAATCCGACAAATTAATAAGTAAAAAAAAGATATAGTAGATTTGGTGATAGTATGAAAAAGCGTTTTTTCAAAAGGCCAAATTCTAAAACTAAAAAAGTGAAAAAATTTTTCTTTTCTCTTCTTTTTATATTGGGAATAATAATATCTTATCAATATTTAAATAACAGTAATATTAAATTAAATAACAAGGAATTTGTAGAAATATTACTTTCCAATGCGGAAGAGAGCTCAGCTTTAAAAAAATTATTAATGACTATTTTTCCGACTAAAAAAGAAATGGTAAAAACATTAATCAAATCAACATATCAAGGGGTAACGATAGCAGAAAAAGAAGAAGAAACTACTCAGGTTCTTGCTAAAGAAGAAATAAAACCACTTATTTATATCTATAACACACATCAAACTGAAGAATATACACCAAGTAGTTTTGTAGAATATAGTGTAATGCCTACGGTACAAATGAATAATTATATATTAGAAGAAAGATTTGAAAAAAAAGGATATCAAACAGTAGTTGAGGAAAAAAATATAAAAGAAGTATTAAATAGAAATGGTTGGAATTACGCAGGAAGTTATCAAGCTAGTAGAATTTTTTTAGAAGAAGCAAAAAAAACATATCCAACATTAAAATATTTTATAGACGTCCACAGAGATAGTCTTTCCAAAGATAGAACAACAAAAACAATTAACAATAAAAATTATGCCACGATTTTATTTATAATAGGCATGGAAAATCCTAATTACGCACAAAATCTAGAATTTGTTGAAAAAATAAATGCTAAATTAAATGAAAAATATCCAACTCTTTCAAAAGGAATCTATAAAAAACAAGGAGCTGGGGTAAATGGCGTATATAACCAAGATTTTTCTCCATATACAATTTTAGTAGAAATGGGAGGGCCAGAAAATAGAATAGATGAAATACTAAATACATCATTGGCTTTTTCTGAATGCTTTTTGGAGGTCATAGACGAGTATGAACTATAGAAAAATTGCAGAATTGATAATGATTTTATTAATAGTTTTATTTTTAGGGTTATATATTAGTGGCATGACTGGATATTATAAATATTCAGAAACAAAAAAAAGTATACTAACAGAAGAAGCGATGGAAAGATTTGAAGAAGATATTAAACAAGGAAAAAAGATAGATGTATCAAATTATCTGGAGGAAACAAAAAATTATAACAACGTTTTTTCCTCTTTAGGATTAAAAACTTCAGCTTTAATTGAAAAAGGCTTTAACAAAGCTATGACTAGCTTATTTAAACAATTGTCAAAAGTTATAAGTAATGAATAAAATATCTTTAGTTAAAAATAAAATTATGTTATACTGAAACTATAAAAGTAGAGTAGGAGTATGTATATGTATTGTATTCATTGTGATGGTCAAAATGATAATAGTAGTAAGTTTTGTTCTTCTTGCGGAAAAGAATTACAACCGATAAAGGCAGGAAAAAGTGAGCCATTGCATAATTCTGTCATAAGAAGAAGCATAAAAAAGAATGCTTATGAGAAAAATAAAGGAGCCCTATATTTAGGAAATATTATATTAATAATAGCTGTAATTATATTAGTGATAGTAATAACAGTAAGTTTTGGAACAGAAACAATGAGTGAATCAGGAAGCTATCATTATCAATTGGATTTTACTACCAATAGCTTTTTTAATATTTCACTAATATCTATTATTTTTATGGCAGTCATAACATTCTTTATCCTGGGCATGAATAAAGTGAGTCTAGATATTAGTAGAGATAAATCAACTATGACTAGAGATATATTTAAATATCCGCTTCAAAACATAGTCTGCTATTTAAAAGTAATTGGAATAAATATCTTAGTATATTTAATATTGGAAGTTCTTATGTATATCCCTTTTATTGGTGGACTTTTATATCTCATATTAATTATTTATTTGACTCCTGTCCTAGCAATATTTCCTTATGTTGTAATAGATAATGACCAGATGTCAATAATAGAGGTGATTAAACGAACTTTCTCTCTAATAAAAGGAAAAAGAGTTGCTTATTATGCCTTAATATTTAGTTTTATAGGGTGGTATCTCTTAAGTATCTTTACCTTAGGTCTATTAATGATCTGGGTAAATCCTTATGTAAATGTGGCAATGTCTAATTTTTATTTACATATAACAAACCAAAAAGAATATAGCGAAGCAACCAAAGGGATTAGTGATGGTGCTGTAATAGGAATTACAATAGGAACTTATATGATGCTTATAATAATATTCGTACTAGTCATTTTCACCTTTGCTATTTTTAAAGAAATAAATAATCAAATAACCGAAGAAGATAATATTCAAATAGAAGATAATTATTATGACTACTATGATTATTACGATAACGACAACGATATGTATGGTCAAACGGTAAGTGTTTCAGGATTGAATATTTTTGTTCCAAATGAATATACGGAAATATCATTAGAAAGTTATGAAAAAGCTTATATGTCAAAAGAAAAAGATATTGTAATAGGGTTAATTACATATGATTTAAGCTATGATATAGCAGCTAAAGATTACGCTAATTTTTACAAATCAGCATTTTCAAATAATTATTCTTGTGGGCAAACTGATACAATAGAACTTAATCACTACAATTGGGAGATATTAGAATGTGTAGGAGATCTAGTAAATATCAAACATTATATAGCTATACAAAATAGAAAATTATATTTATTAACTATTAGTTATCAGCACAATTCTAGTAATCAATCTAACATAGTCTCTAAAAATATAGAAGAAAATTTAACATTTTCAAACACAGTAGCTTAAAGCTACTTTTTTATTTATAAGGAAAGTGCGTCTGAGCTTATAAGAAAAAAATGTGATAGCTATTAAATTATCACACTATGAA
>CALVYB010000042.1 GCA_944371955.1 uncultured Bacilli bacterium | reverse complement strand
GAAACATGTATATTATACTACTATCAGACTTATTTCAGCTTTTTGCCATAAAACGGAATTTCAAATAAAAATCTACGCAGGATATAAAGAAACAGGAATTTGCTTATCAAACGGGTTGGATGAGTATACAATTAGAGACTTAATTAATCAAGGTGCTAAAATCAATTCAATTGGTGCCGGTGATAATATAGCCGCTCCAAAAGAGCGAGTTGGAGGTGTTTATAAGTTAGTAGCAGTAGAGGAAAATGGTCAAACCAAGCCACGTATTAAATTGAGCAATGACAGTGTTAAAACAATTAATCCAGGCAGTAAAAAAGTATATCGTTTTTATGACAAAGATACTGGATATGCCTTAGGAGATGTAATTGCATTAGCGGATGAAGAAATAAATAAAGATTGCTATACATTAACCCATCCGTTAGAGACATGGAAGAAAACAGAACTAAAAAATTATCGAGTAAGAAGTTTACTAATACCTATCTTTCAAAATGGAAAATTAGTATATCAAGAGCCTAGTTTGCAAGAAAAACAAAAGTATTGCCAAGAGGAATTTCAAACCCTATATCCAGAAATTACAAGAATTGATAGACCACATGAGTATTATGTAGATTTATCTGATAATCTAAGAAATTTAAAACAACAATTAATTAATTTTTATCAAAATAAAGTGAAAGAGAATAACTAATTTAAAAGAATAAATAGAAATTTAAATAGAGGAGAAATAAATATGAAAGAATTTGGATTTGTAAGAGTAGGTGCAATAGTAAATAAATTGACATTGGCTAATCCACTAAAGAATGCAGAAGAGATTATAAAAGAAATAAACAGAGCACAAAAACTGGGAGTATCCATTGTAACAACACCAGAATTATCCTTAACAGGTTATACTTGTGGTGATTTGTTCTTACAAGATAAACTGTTAATTGATAGTGAAAAAGCCTTAGAAAAAGTTCTAGAAGAAACAAAAAAACTAGATATTATTTCTATCTTAGGTATGCCAATAAAGTACAATAATCAGCTATTTAACTGTGCCATCGTAATTAGTAAAGGTAAAATTTTAGGAATAATTCCTAAAACTTATATTCCAAACTATCAAGAATTTTATGAGGCAAGATGGTTTTCTTCTAGCAAAGAATTACAAAGGCATGATATTGAAATATTAGGCCAAGTAGTACCAATAACTACCAATATTTTGTTTCAAGATAACACCTTAAAAGAAGCTTCATTTGCTATTGAAATATGTGAAGATTTATGGACTGTAACACCGCCTAGTAATAATCATGCTCTAGCTGGGGCAACCATAATTTTCAACTTATCTAGCAGCAACGAATTAATAGGTAAACAAGAATATCGTAAAAGTTTAGTATCTAGCCAATCAGCAAGAACAATCTCTGCCTATATTTATGCATCCAGTGGAATGATGGAATCAACATCAGATATCTTATTTGGTGGAGCCAGTATGATTTATGAAAACGGGGCAAAATTAGTAGAAAATAAACGCTTTGAAATAGAAAGTAATATAATCATTGCTGATATAGATGTTTTAAAACTCGTAAATGATCGTAGAAAAAATAGAAGTTATATGAATATGGCTCCTAATACAGATTACATTACTATTACAGTTGATATTGCAGATTCTATAAAAAACTTACAAAGAGATTACAAAGAATATCCATTTGTTCCATCTAACGCACAAGAAAGAAATAAAAGATGCGAAGAAATTATTGAAATTCAATCTACTGCACTAGTGAGAAGGCTACTTCAATTAAAAAATCCTAAATGTGTTATTGGCATGAGCGGTGGCCTAGATTCTACATTAGCTTATTTAGTAATTATAAAAGCTTTTGAGAAATTAAAGAGAGATAATAAAGATATCATTGGTATTACAATGCCAGGTTTTGGAACTACAGATAGGACTTATCAAAACGCCATTGATCTTATCAAAGAGTACGGCGCAACACTAAAAGAAATCAGCATCAAAGAGGCCTCACTTCTTCATATGAAAGATATTGGTTTACCGGAAACTGATAGAAGTATTACCTACGAAAATCTTCAAGCTAGAGAACGTACTCAAATATTAATGGATGTTGCTAATATGGAAAATGGATTAGTAATAGGAACAGGAGATTTATCGGAACTAGCACTAGGCTGGTGTACCTATAATGGAGATCATATGAGTATGTATGCAGTAAATACTTCTATACCCAAAACATTAGTCCGGTATTTAGTCGCTTGGGTAAAAGATACAACAACTGGTAAAAAGAAAGAAGTATTACAAGATATTTTAAACACCCCAATTTCTCCAGAGTTATTGCCACCAGACGAAACAGGAAACATCTTACAAAAAACAGAATCCAGTATTGGACCATATGTATTACACGACTTCTTCCTATATCATTTTTTAAGATACGGAGCTTCACCAAAAAAAATCTATATATTAGCCAAACATACATTTAAAGATAATTATTCTGATGAGGAAATAAAAAAATGGTTAAAAGTATTTATAAAACGTTTCTTTACTCAACAATTTAAAAGAAACTGTATTCCTGATGGAGTAAAAGTAGGAAGTATTAGTTTATCTCCAAGAGGAGATTTACGGATGCCGAGTGATGCCGATATGGAAATTTGGTTAAAAGAAATAGATAGTTAGTAAAACCATTTTCTAACAGTAAAAAAGAAAGGTACATAATACGATTATTTTTAATGATACGCATTAATAAGAGGTGATGATATGAGTAATTTAACGATTATAGCCTTAGACAATAGTAAAGAAATGGGGCTAGAAGTAAATAAAGAATTAAACAAATTACGAAAAACTGATAGAAACTACATTTTAGATATTATAGCTAATAGATTTTCCAATGGTGAAGGCAAAGTAAAAATTGAAGAGTCTATAAGAGAAAAAGATATCTATTTGTTAGCAGATATAGGAAATTATGGAATCACTTATAACATACACGGTTTTGTCCAACATATGTCTCCAGATGAACATTTTCAAGATATCAAAAGAACAATATCAGCAATCTGTGGTTATTCAGAAAAAATCACTCTAATTATGCCATTATTATATCAGTCAAGACAACACAAAAGAAAAGGAAGAGAATCAGCGGACTGCGCCATTGCTTTACAAGAACTTGCAAATTTAGGAGTAGATCATATTATAACTTTTGATGCTCACGATCCAACAATATCAAATTCTATACCTAATCTTCCATTTGAAAATCTTTATCCTACTCATACAATCATAAAAGAATTATTAACAAAAGAAGAATTAAAAAACACTTTAATAATTAGTCCAGACATGGGAGCTACAGAAAGGGCAAGATATTTTGCAGAAGTGTTACATACCAATGTAGGAGCATTTTATAAAAGACGAGATTTAACTAAAGTAGTAGATGGAAAAAACCCTATCATAGAACATACTTATATGGGGCCTCCTGTACAAGGATGTGATGTATTAATAGTAGACGATATGATTACAAGTGGAACTTCTATGTTAGAAGTAGGAAAAAAACTAAAACAAGAGGGAGCTAGAAAGGTATACTTTATCGCAACCTTCTCTCTATTTACAGAAGGAATAGAAACGTTTGAAAGGGCATATCAAAAGAATTACTTTGATAGACTATATACCACAAATTTATCATATATTCCAAAAGAATACAAAGAAAGAGATTGGTTGTATACTGTAAACTGTTCAAAAAATATTGCTGAAATAATTAATATGTTGCATGAAGAAAAAACATCAACAATTTCTTAGTTAAAAGAAAAATAATTAATGGTAAAAAGGAGAAATTTATGAAAATAGGAATATTTGGAGGAAGTTTTAATCCCCCACATAAAATGCATAAAAATATAGCAAAATCTTTGATAAAAAAAGGTTATGTTGATAAAGTAATCTTTGTCCCAACAGGAACTAAATATGAATATAAACCAAATTTAATATCAAACGAAAAAAGAGTAGCTATGCTATCCCTATTAATAGAAAAAGAAAGAAATATGATAATTAGTAAATATGAGTTACAAGAAAAAATGGTATATACCTACGAAACTCTAAGATATTTTAAAACAATATATAACAAGGATGATCTTTATTTTATCTGTGGAGCAGATAATTTTAGTTATATTGATGAATGGCAAAATAGTAAAGAAATTCTACAAAATTACAAAATACTAGTTATTAAAAGAAAAACAGATTTCATAAAACCATTATTAGAAAAATACAAAAAATATAAGAAAAATATCATTATAACCCCTATTAAAGAAAAAACAATTTCATCAACAAAAATTAGAAACTTTTTTAAACAAAATAATAATATAAAAGCAAGATTATATATAGATAAAAAAGTTTATAACTATATTAAAGAAAATCATTTATACAATTAAAAAACATTAGCTTTATCAAACTTAAAATAAATAGAATTACTGCAAATATTAGATTGGTCTATTTTTATAAAATGTGTTATAATCAATCTATAAATAAGAGGTGATTAATTTGAAAAAAGAATATCAGACAGAAGAAGAATTTTTAAAAGATTATAACCCTAAAGAATTTGACCAATTATCAATGACTGCAGATATTTTATTAATAAGTGTTTCCGACGAGGAAAGCAATAATTATCGTAAACCAAGCAAGAAAATGATGAGTATCTTGCTAGTTAAAAGAAAAAATTTCCCATATAAGGGGCAATGGTGTTTGCCAGGTGGCTTTTTAAATCCTAAAACAGAAACACTTGAAGAGTGTGCTAAAAGAGTATTAAAAACGGAAACTAATTTATCAAATGTTTATTTAGAACAATTATATACCCATGATGCCTTAGACAGAGACCCAAGAACTAGAGTAGTATCTACGTCTTATATGGCTTTAGTCGATAAAAACAGACTAACAGAAATGATTAATCCCAATGCATCTTGGTTTGACGTCGTACTTTTGACTGAAAAGAACAATATTGTAGATATTACCCTAGATAATGGAAAAGACACCATCCATTTAACAATAAAGAAAGAATTGCATGAACAAACAACAGACAGATATCGTTTTATAGAAGAAAAAAATCACGCATTGGCATTTGACCATACACTAGTCATATTAGCAGGAATCGAACGCTTAAAAAATAAACTTAGCTATACCGATATTGTTTTTAATATGATGCCCAAATACTTTACCTTAGGAGAATTACAACAAGTATATGAAGTAATACTAAATAAAAAATTATTAGATCCAGCATTTAGAAGAATTATAGCTAGCAAAGTGGTAAAAACAAAAAAAATGAAAACAGGAGAAGGTCATCGTCCATCAGCTTTATTTAAATATAAAGGAAAATAAAATTAACAAATATCAATAATTTAATAAAAAAAAGAAAAACTAATACTGGTGATACTATGAAAATTAGACTAGGCTATGCTTGTATTAGTGAAACATTAAGAACGAATTACAAAACATATACATATAGCAATTTTATAAAAGATAGAAATAAACAAAAGTTAGAGGAAATTATTATCTCTAATCTTTTTCATTTACAAGAGCTATTAAAATATAATAATAAAAACCAAATTCACTTTTTTAGAATTTCTTCAAATTTAATACCATTAGCGACAAAAAAAGAAATAAATATGAACTACTACACAAAATATAAAACATATTATCGTAAGATAGAAAAAGAAATTAGACAAAATAATATGAGAGTAGATTTCCATCCAAGTGAATACTGTGTATTAAATAGTACAAAAAAAGAAGTTGTAAATCAAAGTATAGAAATACTAAAATATCATTATAATCTACTTTGTTATTTAAATGTAGAAAAACCTTTACTGGTTTTACATATAGGTAGCAAAGAATTTGGAAAAGAAAAGTCTATAACTAGATTTATAAATAATTTTAAAAAACTTCCACAAAATATCCAAAATGTTATTGCTGTAGAAAACGACGATAAATCATTTAATATTGAAGACTGCCTAATGTTATCCCAAAAAATAAATATTCCTATAATTCTTGACTATCATCATCATCGATGTAATCCTGGAAAAAAATCCATAGAAGAAGTGTTGCCTAAAATAATATCAACTTGGAAGACTACACCAAAAATGCACTTTTCTTCTCCCAAAAGTAAATTAAAAAAAGAAATGCGTTCACATAATGACTATATTGATACAGAAGAATTTATAAAATTTTTAAATATCATAAAATCAGCAAAAACAGACATAGATATTATGGTAGAAGCTAAAAAGAAAGATGAAGCACTCTTTCGTTTAACTAGAGAATTAAAATATCAAACAAACTTAAAATTTTTAGATGATACTACCTTTGTGTTATAATACAAAAGAAGGGAAGAAAAAAGATGAATAAAAAAATAGGTATATTAGATTCTGGAATCGGGGGTACTACAGTATTAAAAGAAATAATAAATCTATTACCAAAAGAAGATTACGTTTATTATGCTGATAATAAAAATAACCCGTATGGAGAAAAAACACCAGAAGAAATTTATAATATAGTAGATAAAATTGTAGAGTTTTTAATAAAAGAAAAAAATTGCAAGATGGTAGTTTTAGCCTGTAATACCGCAACAACACAATGTATGAAACAATTACAAGAAAAGTATCAAAACATATTATTTGTAGGTACAGTTCCGGCTATCAAAGCAGCTTGTGATAATAATTATAAAAATATTTTAGTTTTAGCAACTCCCGTTACCATCACTTCTAAACGTACTCAAGAATTAATAAGGGATAATAAAAAGAAAAATCAACAAATAATATTAAAGTCATGTGATGGCTTGGCGAACGCGATAGAAATAAAAGATAAAAATAAAATTTATAAAATATTAAGAAATATTCAAAAAGAGCTAGAAGGCACAAAGATCGATTCCATCGTTTTGGGGTGTACTCATTATCCGTTAATAAAAAAAGAATTTAATGAGTTTTTTCCAAACATCCCTTTATTAGACGGTTCATTAGGTGTTGCAAAACAAGTAAAAAGAGAATTAGAAAAAAAAGAAATACTATCAGGAACTGGTACTGGAAAAATAGAATATATTTATTCAAAGAATGATTAAAATTTTATTTATTTTAAAATAAAAAGATAAAAGTGATTAGTATGACTAATATTAATTAATAGAACTTATTAAAGAAAATGAAAAAAACAGTGGAAAATAGTGTCAAATAAAGAAAGTTCATAAAGTATGGGCTTTCTTTTTATGTTATTATGAAACTGGTGATACTATGAATAAGCAAAATATAACAATAGATAATTTTGGAACTGAAGATACGTATAAATTGTATAGAACAGTTTATGAAATCATACATCCAACCATATCGAAAAAAAATATATCAAATTATAAAATAATTGTTGAAGAGTCTTTAACTCCATTAAGAATATTTTACCCGCAAAAGATTTCAAAGTTAGAAAAAGCTATTATTTATGTTCCAGGAAGAAATTGGATAGTAAATGGTATTAAAAGTTACAATGATGTTTGTTTAGAATTAGTCACAAAATTAGATACGATTATTATTGCGTTAGATTATGAATTGCAAGAACATGAGTATGACAAGACTGTAAACACTTGTTATAATACCTTAAAATATTTAGTTAAAGGTTTAAATGAAGCGGGCATAGAAAAAGAAAAGATAACAGTGATAGGTGATTCAATTGGGGCCAGTATTATAGCTAATATTTCAATGATACAACAAGATGATTTTCCAAAACAAGTTTTACTATATCCGGTACTTAATTTGGCTTTTGACACCTCAGAAAAAGACTCTTCATTAATACAAAATAACAAACTAGATTCCTCAACGTTATCACACTTAAAATTATTCTCTCAAAAATATATCAATAAAAAGTATAGTTCACCTTTAAAGTGTCAAGATCATCAAAATTGGCCTACCACATTAATCATTACTGGCGATATAGATCCAGTTAGAGATGAAGGAATAATGTTAGGAGATTTATTAAAGCAAGCAAGTAAGAAAAATAAAACGATAAACC
Source organism: uncultured Bacilli bacterium (assembly GCA_944371955.1). GTDB lineage: Bacteria > Bacillota_I > Bacilli_A > RF39 > UBA660 > Faecimonas. The sequence goes on along the minus strand of CALVYB010000042.1, from coordinate 2,690 downwards.
TAAAGTTTGCACCACATGGTTTTTTAAATCATAAAGATGAAGAGACAATAGAGGAATGTATAAAAGAAATCCAAAGTTTTATTATTAAAAAATAAAAATACTATGTTATACTAAAAAAGGTGAGATGAATGGAAAAAAGAAGAACAAAAAAAGATATTGTAAGAATGTTATTAAGAAATAGTGAATTAGAAGAACAAGATGAAGAAGAATTATTAAATTTATTAATAGATCAACCTATCGCAATCGATGTAGACAAACAAGAAGAAGCAAAGATGACAAAAGGAGACAGATTAGCTGATAAGTTAAGTGAAATTGCCGGTAGTTGGACATTTATATTTTTATTTGTTAGTTTCTTATTAGGCTGGATTATTCTAAATGCCGTTATTCTAACCCAAGAACAAGCTATAGATCCTTATCCTTTTATTTTACTAAATCTGGTTTTATCTTGTATCGCAGCATTACAAGCTCCTATTATTATGATGAGTCAAAATAGACAAGCAGAAAAAGATAGCTTACGCAACCAAAATGATTATAGAACCGATCTAAAGAGCGAACTGATTCTTGAGTCTCTTCATGACCAAATGAACCTAATTTTAAAAAATCAAAGGCAAATTTTAAAATACATCAAAGAACACGAGGAGGAGAAGAATGAAACTAAAAAAGATAGCTAAGTTTACAATATTAATTGTGATTGGTCTGGCATTAGTTGGTTGTGATAATAAACAAAATAAAACTAATAATATGCAAAATAATCAAAGCAACAGTTCTATTAGTAATGCTGATACTTATGATCTGGGTTATTTAGAAATTTCAGAAGAAGAGACTAAAGATATGAACAAAATGATTTGTACTCGAGAAGCAAATGGCGAAGGAAGTTCTGAAGTTAAACTAAATTACACTTTATACTATCAAGGTGATTATTTACAAATACTACACTCAAAAGAACAAGTTATCACAGAAAATCAAGACATTCTAGATGAATATCAAAATGCATATATTAAGATATATAAAAATTATGAAAATCTAGAATATTACGACACTAGTATAGTAAGAGAAAAAAATAGTGTTACAAACGATACAATAATTAAATATAACAAGTTAGATACAAAAAAACTCCTTGAAATTGAAGGGGAAGAGGACAATATTATTAAAGATGGTAAAGTAAAACTAGATGACTGGTTAAAATTTGCAGAACAATTTGGCACAACTTGTGATAACGCTTAGTTATCTAGTTTTATTACTAGATAAAATAATATTTAGTATTGTAAATATTGCTAAAAAATTAAAAACAAGATATAATAGAAATCGATGTTCGAGTAGTTCAATGGATAGAATTTCTCCCTCCGACGGAGACGATATGGGTTCGACTCCCTTCTCGAACACCATTTATATTGAATGAATAAAATATATATGATAAAATCAATATATGCCGATATAGTTTAGTGGTAAAACAGGTCCTTGGTAAGGATCAGCGGACAGTTCAATTCTGTCTTTCGGCACCATAGGGAAATTAGTCGAACTAATCGACTTAAAATATATGAAAGGTTAATTTCGGTTAACCTTTTTATATTGCTCGAAAGAAGTTGATTAGTTATACAAATAATATGATAAGTTAAATTTGACAAGTAAATACGGTAAATATTCGGTGTTAGTTGATTATAAATTATGTAATTAGCTAGCACTTTTTTGTTTTATGATTTCTTTTTGATCATTTAAATCTTTTAATTTATCTTGATAATCATTATTACTAACACTTCTTTAATTACTTTTGACTAACACAATTATATGATTTGGATTACTTTTATATAGAAATGTTTCACATCAATTGTAATATTACCTAATTTTAAATATGAAAAGTGTAAAATAAATATACAAGTTTTCTAATGTGTGGTACAATCTTATTGTAGACGGAGGTTTAGAATATGAATTATAGTGGTTTAAGTGAAGAAACTCAATTATTCCTTAACAAAGCGATGGATGTATATGCAACAATTAAAGATAAAAAAATAACTAGAACTATTAAAGAGAGCAATGGTACAATAAATTATGATTTCACAAAATTAGACAAAAAGGTATTATCACTTTTTATCGCCGGGTTTTTAGTTGATGGTAGCTTAAAACAAATATTTTCTCAATATGATGACATTAAATTAGATGATTTATTTGATTTTATTGGTATTACAGAAAGTGATATAACAGCAATAGAAGCCGGAAAATATGAAGAATTTTTTAATACAAATTTTAAAATAGATTTAATTAATAATACAGAAAACAGGTGGGGGGCGTATAGAATTAATTTTATAACGCCAGAAATTATTATAGGTTCATTCAAATTTATTCATTTGCATGGCTCAAAAATTCTTGAATATTACAAGGATGCCTATAAACTAAATTTAGGAACATATTCATATATGTATGAACATCCTATATTTAGTGCACTAGATACTTACGTAGTGTTAGATGATAGTATTAGTAATAAATATTCTCCTCAAGGGCGTGAGAATAGACTAGGTTCATCTTCTTCTCCTATGCCTTTAGGGGGGCCAAAACCGTTGATACAACCACAACAGCAATCAAAAGTAATTAAATTCGATGATAGTGTATGGCAATTACTTGACTATGTTAAACCATTGGTTCCAGGCCACGTGCTTTAGCACGTAAATTCTTTTAGAACTAGCAGACAAATTGAT
>CALVYB010000041.1 GCA_944371955.1 uncultured Bacilli bacterium | reverse complement strand
ATTTTGAAAAATTTTATGAAAATCCTAAAAACTATTATAACCTTATATAAATTTCCTGTAAAATACCGAAACTCAAAAGAAAGGTGTGTTGACATCAAAGATTAGTTATGGTATACTCTAAATGTTTGACGCCTCATGCTCAAACCGCATCGAAAAGGTAAAAACAAGAAATCTTGTACCTTAAGAGCGAGTCTTAAGTTATAAAAAAAGGAGGTATTTGAATGAACGCTGTAATTAAAGTTGGAGGAAAACAATATTACGTAACAGAAGGTTCTGAAATTTTTGTTGAAAAATTAAACGCAAATGCTGGTGATGTTGTTAAATTCGACCAAGTATTAATGCTTGATAGTAAAATAGGAAGTCCTTATCTTACTAATGTTACTGTAGAAGGTAAAGTAATCAAAAACGGTAAACAAAAGAAAATTACTGTCTTCAAATATAAATCAAAAGACAGATCTAACCGTAAGAAACAAGGACATAGACAACCTTATACAAAAATCCAAATTACTAAAATCAATGGTTAATTATGATTCGAGTAAAAGTAGAGAAAAGTCATGCTAAATATAAAAAGATTGCTATTTTAGGACACGCTCTATATGATGATTATGGAAAAGATATTGTCTGCGCGGCCGCAAGTAGCATTGTTATAACAACTGTTAACGGAATTTTAGCATTAGATAAAGGAAGTCTAAGTTATATGATTAGTAAAAAAGGTATGACTATTGATTTAAAAAGCGAAGATAGTACTACACAAATACTAATTGGAAATATGGTTAGTCTTTTAAAAGAACTGGAAAAAAATTATCCAGAAAATATTGAAGTAAAGTAAGGAGGAGAATTATGGAGTTTTTAAAATTAGATATCCAATTATTTGCTCACCACAAAGGGCAAGGATCAACATCTAATGGTCGTGATTCTGCAGGACGTAGACTAGGAGCTAAAGCTGCTGATGGCGAATTTGTAACAGCAGGTTCTATTATATATCGTCAACGTGGAACTAAAGTATTTCCAGGAACTAATGTTCGTCGTGGAAATGATGATAGTTTATTTGCAACTGTTGCCGGAATTGTTAAATTTGAACGTTTAGGAAGAGACAAGAAACAAGCTTCAGTTTATCCAGTAGGAGAATAAAAAGAACCATGAAGGTTCTTTTTTTGCGGAGGGTAAAATGAATTCAAGAGATATTGATAGAAAAATAGAAGAAAAAATGACTGCAGCGGGTGTATCCGTTACTACATTAGGCAGTATAGAAGAAAAGGGAAAAATCATAGCAGCTATGAAGAAAGCTTTAACGGAATATAGTTATGAAAATTATGTGAGATGTCAGACTTTGAGCAAATAGTTATAGATTTAGAGGTCATATTAGATACTATAGCAGATTGTTTGCCAGATTCTGAAAAAGAGACATTTTTTGAGCCCTATGTGCATTGTATGCTAAATATTTATAATAGCATGGAAAACAAGGGAATACTATGGAGCGTAGAAGACACAGATACACCAGAAGCATATCCAAAATTTGAAAAAGAAGGTCGCTATTTAGAATTTTTCAAGACAACTCCAAGTAGTAAAAATAAAGATACGGTTTTATGGTTGACGAAGTATGTATCTGACACATATAGTTGTAAATCGCAAAAAATTAAGACTAAGTAATTGGCTTATAGTCACTTTTATGATAAACTAATAAAAAATAGAGGTGATAATATGGAGGACAATAAAATAGTGTTAACAACTCCTGATAATAGGAAAATAGAAGTAGAAGTATTAGATATTTTTAATGTAATAGGGTATGAAGATAAAGATTATATAATGTACACACTTGGAGAAAAAGTGGATGAAGAGAATGAAAAAGTATACATTTCTATCCTAAAAGATCATGGTAATAATAATTTTGAATTGGTTAGTATTGTAGACGAACAAGAATGGGAAGCTGTACAAAAAGCCATTCAAGAAGAAATCGCTTATGAGGATTATGAGGAAGCAATAAACAATGAATAATTCAGAAACGATTTATAGACAGATACTTCAAAAATCTTTAGACCGTATTACAGAAGAAATAGTCTTATTACAAACTCAAAACAAAGGTTTGTTAAAGATATTTTCTGCTTCAGAAAGACGTATTGAAAAACTCCAAATAGAAAGAGAACAAATTCAATCAGAACTAAATGAAAGGAAAAAAACGTCAGAAGGAGAAGAAAGTATCCATAACGGATTTTTAGATGGTAGAATAAACGCAATAACTGAAAAGCAAACTAAACATTCTCAACAATTGGCAGAATTAGAACAGGCAAAGAGAAATGTTCATTCGCCTTTAGGAAAAATGAGAATAAACAGTAGAATAAAACATGAGCGTAAAAAATTATTAAGATTAAAAGCACTAAAAATATTATTAGTGATGTACAAAAAGCAATGATGATGCCTAAACATGTTATTAATAGATATCGATTAGGAAAATATGCAAAGCGTCAAGGAGATGTAAACTATTTTCAAAATAAATTACATGATTCAGAAGAAAAGAAAGATTTGGCAAATGCAACACCAAATATTATAGGAAATATAAGGTCAGTTTATTATGATATTAAGGGAAAGTATTATGCTAAAAAGTTAGAAAAAGCCGCAACTAAGTTAGAAAAACTCAAGAAACCAGGAGTACAAACGCATTTCTTTGGAGCTAATCCAATCGTGATTCCTAAAAGAAGTAAAAAAGCTGGACAAGCCATAACTGCGGAGTCATTGGCTGCGGAAGCTTCTCCACAATATAGTGCGTCTGCTGGAAGGCAAGAAAAAGGTGGACCACAAATTGCATAAAGAAAAGAATTTCTTTTCTTTTGTTTTTTTTAATGATATAATATAGCCGAAAAGGAGGAGAATATATGTTCGTTGACGAGGTGGAAATAAGAGTTGAAGCAGGAAACGGTGGAGATGGTTGCACTGCTTTTCGTCGTGAAAAATTTGTTCCTATGGGAGGACCTTTTGGAGGAAATGGAGGACATGGTTCAGATATTATTTTCAAAGTTGACGAAGGACTCCATACACTTTTAGATTTAAGATATCAAAAATTAATCAAAGGAAAAAAAGGAGAAAACGGCAAAGGAAAAAATCAACATGGTAAAGGCGCTGAACCAATAGTTATTAAAGTGCCACAAGGAACAGTAGTAACGGATTTAGATACTGGTCTAGTATTAGCTGATTTATCAAAAAAAGACGACCAAGCCATCATTGCTAAAGGTGGCCGTGGAGGAAGAGGAAATACAGCGTTTAAGACACAATCAAATCCTGCTCCTGATTATTCTGAAAATGGAGAAGAAGGAGAAAAAAAAGACTTAAAAGTAGAAGTAAAAATGCTAGCTGATGTTGGGTTAGTAGGTCTTCCAAGTGTTGGAAAAAGTACAATTATTTCTATGGTATCAAGATCAAAACCAAAAATAGCAGCTTATCATTTTACAACATTAACACCAAATCTTGGAGTTGTAAAAGCGAGTGATGGAAGAAGTTTTGTCATGGCTGATTTACCTGGATTAATAGAAGGTGCAAGTAAAGGCGATGGATTAGGTGATAAGTTTTTAAAACATATTGAAAGAACAAAGGTAATAGCCCATGTTATAGATATGAGTGCTAGCGAATTAAGAGATCCATATGAAGATTATATATTAATTAATAAAGAGCTAGAAGCTTTCAATGAAAAATTAATAAAAAAACCACAAATTATTATTGCTAATAAGATGGATTTAGAAACGGCTAAAGAGCAACTAGAAAAATTTAAGCAAAAAGTGAAAAATGTAGAAATCTATGAAATTTCTGCAGCCACAAATATCGGACTTCAAAAAGTAGTGGATAGACTTGCAGACTTAGTGGACCAAATGCCAAATAGTCCACTTTATGAAGACAGTCAAATAGAAAGTCATGTATTATATAAATTTAAGAAAGAAGAGCCTTTCACAATTACTAGAGATGATGATGGAACTTGGGTAATTGAAGGTCAAGAAGTAGAAAGAATATTTAAGATGACAAAATTTTCTTCAGACGAAGCGGCTTATAAATTTGCTAAAAAATTAACAAAAATGGGAATTGATAAAAAGTTAGAAGATTTAGGTGCAGAAGAAGGAGAACAAGTAAGAATTTTAGATTTTTATTTCGATTATAGAAAATAGTTAATATTAATTGGAAAGGGGGATCATATGGAAATAGAACAGCTAAAAAGTGAAACTATAAGGTTCACTGAACTAATAATGGAAAAAAATAGTGAGATGATGAATAATTCAGAAGTAACAGAAGACGATATGACTCAATTAATAGAATATACTGCTCACTTTGCAGAAATCACAAGTCAATATGCAAAACGTGATGGAATTGTAACCGCTAACTGCCCAACGAGTTCTGATTCAAAAGGACGAAAAGCACTTTTTGAAGCAGCGGAATCACATCTTGAACTAAAGAGTTGTTATTATGCCAAAATTAGAATGGATCATTTATGGATTAACCGTGTTCAACCATTTTTTCGCTTAACTCAAGTTGCTAATCTATATTCTGCAATCTCTAACAGCTGTTACGACATGGACTATATTATTCCAGCAAATGAAGACTCGCGAATGATAAAGAAAAATTTATTAAGCAAAATTATGTGTGTATCATTTGAGATTTGGAAGCATCAATTTTTTGAAGATTCTGACTATAAACATGATAAAAAAAGTGATGTAAACACATTACAAGAAGCCCTAGCTCTTTATAAAGCAGATGGTAATGAACAATTTGTTCCAGAATTGGATAGTCTATTAGGTTGGATTCAACAAAACGCCAAAGATAGTTCAACTAAAAGTGGGAGACAAACTAAAAGAACAACAAAAAAGGCATAAAAAATATATTTTTCTTTTGAAAACTTAAAATATGATGTATAATAACCTCATTAGTTGAGGGGGATTATATGCTAAAAGCAGAATTAAGCGATGAAGAAGTATTTGATAAAGTATCAGCTTTTTTAATGAAACATAAACAAGATTATACAGGGAAAGAAAGAGATTTTATATTGAAGAACTGTCTTTGGGGAAGACGCTCATCACTGGTTACAGATATTTTAAGACAAATATATGATGAGTTAAATTTATTAGAAGAAAAGGAAAATGTTTATAATCAATTTCTCTGTATATTAAAACAAAATTTTGACATTAATACGGATATTGTAGAAATTGGTGGTGGCAAGATACCAACTTTAAGTAAAAAGATTGCACAACGACAAACACATGGAACAATAGTAACCTATGATAACAAATTAATCATTCCTAAAATATCTATACCAAATTTGACCTTAGTAAAAAGAAGGCTATTACTAAATGAACAATTAAAAGCAAAAATGTTAATCGGTTTTATGCCATGTGAAGGAACAGAAACCGCCATTTCATTGGTGAAAAGGAATCGCCTAGACTTTATGATTGCTCTATGCGATGGCACCGGCCATGGAGAAGATTCATTTTTGTCACCAGAAGAATGGGTAAGCAGCATGATATACGATGCCAAACAAGCTGCAAGAGAAGCGGGGCTTGGAGAAGTAAAAAAAACATATATAAAGGGGAGTCCTTACCCAATTATATATAATAGAAGATAAATTTATCTTCTTTTTTTGTAAATGTATACTAATTAAGGATTGAAGATAAAAATAATTTGCGTTATAATCTATTTAAAATAAAGTGAGTAAAAGGATTGAAGATTATGATGAATGAAGAGTTTTTAAAACAAAATGGTATTGATATTGAAAAAAGTCTAGATCTATTTGGTGATATTGAAACATACAAAGACACCATAGGAGAATTTATTTTAGGGGCATCTTCGAAGTTGCCTAAGCTGGAAGAATATAAAAATGCAAAAGATATGAATAACTATGCAATTTATGCCCATTCTTTAAAAAGTGATGCTAAATATTTTGGGTTCACAAAATTAGCAGAATTAGCAGAAAATCAAGAAATGCGAAGTAAAGCAGGGGATATTTATTACATTTATGAAACTTATGACGAACTAATAAAAGAGGTAGAACGTTTAATCCATGTGATTAAGCAATATTTAGGCCAAGAAGAACCAAATAGCACCCCAGTAGAAAAGCTAAATGAAACTTCTGATATTTGTGCAAATCGAGAAGTATATACAGTACCTACAATTTTAGTGGCAGATGATTCTAATATTGTCAGAAATTTTGTCAGTAGAATATTTAGTGATACCTACACTGTAGGTGTTGCAAAAGATGGAAAAGAAGCTTTAGAAATCATTAAATCAAATAGAGGATTTAATAATATCAAAGCCATCTTATTAGATTTAAATATGCCACAAATAGATGGATTTGCAGTACTAGAGTATATGCAAAAAAATAACTTATTAAAAGAAATGCCAGTATCTATTATTTCTGGAGATTCTACTAAAGAGACAATTGACCGAGCTTTTACATATCCAATTGTTGATATGATTAAAAAACCGTTTAACGATACGGATATTAAACGGGTAGTAGAAAAGACAATTTTTTATAAAGAAATGCAATAAAAAAGGGATATTAATTCTCCCTTTTTTCTTTCTCTAATCCTTTTTCAACACGCTTTTTAATAATATCAATTAATTGATTTTTGAGTTCTTGGTCTGCATTTTCCCAAATAATCTCTAAAAATACTCCCAATCCAGGTAATGTTACTTCATCTTGAGAAGCAACTGATTCATCAATAGCTCTACGTAAAGTATCATAATCATCACCTTTAAAATTATTAATAATATGTTCCCTAATACTCAAATTCATAAGTGATTTCCCTCCTAATACTAATATGAGAAAAATATGTAAAAATATACAAAATTTGAAAATAAAAATTGTAATAATAAAATTTATAATATTGTATAAAAATAAATTATAGTTTTGTTTGATATGTATAAATATAAAATGAAGAAACAAAAAGGGAACTTTCATTTCTACTAATTTTATAGTACAATAAACATGGTGATAAAATGAAACTGCAGATAGATGACAAACAATACCCAATTGAAATAATTAGAAAAAGCAGAAATAAAAATACCTACATTAGAGTAAAAAATGATATGACCATTCAAGTTACAACAAATTACTTTACTAGTGAAAAAGCAATCACCAAATTAATTGAAGAAAATACAGATAAAATTAAAAAGATGTTATTACAGCAAGAAACAAAAAACGAAAACAACACCGGTTTTTTCTATCTAGGAAAAAAATATGATATTGTGTATGTAGAATATTGTGACATTAAAATAGGAACAAACAAGGTGTTTTTAAATAAAAATTTTGATCTAGATAAATGGTATAAAAAACAGGCCTTAATAATATTTAAAGATCATCTAGACACTATTTATCATCGTTTTTCTAAGAGAATTCCATACCCTGATTTAAGAATTAGGAGAATGACAACAAGATGGGGAGTTTGCAATACAAAGACAAAAACAATTACTCTAAATTTAGAACTAATGAAAAGAGATACTAAATATTTAGATTATGTTATTGTGCATGAACTATCGCATCTTATTCATGCAAACCATTCCTCTAGGTTTTGGGATTTGGTAGAAGAGAATATGCCAGACTACAAAAAATATCGTAAGGAGATGAAAGAGTTTTAATGGTAATTACAAGTTTAGATAATGAAAAAGTAAAAAAATATAGAAAATTAAAAAAAAGAAAATATAGAGAAGAATATGGAGAGTTTATTGTAGAAGGAATGCATTTAGTATTAGAGGCATTTAAAAGTGGTATTATTGTTGAGTTAATTATGGAAGAAAATGCAGCAATTCCGCTACTTTGCCCTTATGTATATGTAACAAGAGAGATAATAGAAAAAATTTCAGATTTAGATACCCCTACTGACATTATGGCCTTATGCAAAAAAATGCCAGATAGAGATATTATTGGAAATAAATTATTGATTTTAGATGAAGTGCAGGATCCTGGAAATTTAGGAACAATACTAAGAAGCGCAAAGGCTTTTGATATTGACACAGTAATCTTATCAGAAAATACAGTTGATTTATACAATCCAAAAGTAGTGCGAGCTACTCAAGGAATGTTGTTTCATTTAAATGTAATTAGTAGAAAAATAGATGGTATTATAGATATAATAAAAAACAGAGACATACCAGTTTATGGTAGTTCTGTAGATTATGGTATTGATGTATGTGAATTAAATAAAAAAGACCGTGAGAAATATGCTCTAATTGTAGGAAACGAAGGTAACGGAGTTCGTGCTACTACATTAGAAAAATGTGATAAAAGATTATATATAAAGATGAATGAAAGAGTAGAAAGTCTAAATGTTGCAGTTGCAACAAGTATTCTACTATATGAGCTAAATAAATAATGGAACCAGTTTATTTAGGAAAAATAACTTCAACTCACGGAATTAAGGGAGAATTAAAAATAAAAAGTAATTTTACATACAAAGAAAAAGCTTTTCGTATTGGTAACCATTTGATTATAGACAACAAAGAATATGAGATTAAGACTCATCGAATTCATAAAGGTTTAGATATGGTTACACTAGATAATTATCATGACATAAATGAAGTGTTGTTTTTACTAAAAAAGAATGTATATATAGAAAAAGAACAGCTAAATTTAGAAAAACAAGAAATTTTAGATGAGGACTTATTAAATTACCAAGTCTTGACAGCATCAGGAAAAAAGGGAATAATAAAAGAAATATTTTATGCCAGTCCTACGAATAAGATTTTACGGGTGATAATAGAAAAAGAAATATTAGTTCCGTTTGCATCTCCTTTAATGAAAATAGACGTAGATAAAAAAGAAATAATAATAGATAAGATATTAGAAATGTAGGTGATAATATGAAAATTGATATTTTAACACTCTTTCCAGAGATGTTTGAAAATGTATTTTCATCATCTATCATTAAGCGAGCTATTGAGGACAAAAAAGTAAAAATCAAGATTCATAATTTCAGAGATTATTCTAAAGATTCTCATCATAAAGTAGATGATACTCCATATGGAGGTGGTGCTGGCATGGTTCTAACATGTCAACCTATCTTTGATTGTGTAGAAAGTTTAAAAACAAAAGACAGCAAAGTAATACTTTTAACACCAGATGGCATCCCATATAAGCAAAAAATAGCTTACGACTTATCTAAAGAAAAACATCTAATTTTTATATGTGGTCACTATGAAGGATTTGATGAAAGAATTAGGTCTCTTTGTGACGTAGAATTAAGTATAGGGGACTATGTACTAACTGGTGGAGAATTAGCTAGTATGGTAATTACAGATTCTATTATAAGATTACTTCCTGGCGTAATAGAGCAAGAATCTCACCAAAATGATTCCTTCAATAATAATTTGCTTGATTATCCAACGTATACTAAACCTAGAATATTTCGCGGAATGGAAGTTCCGGCTGTTCTATTATCTGGAAACCATAAAAAAATAGAACAATATCGAAAAGAAGAAAGTATAAGGAGAACACAAGAAAAAAGACCAGATTTATTAGAGAAGTAGGTGATTTGATGTATCGAATAATAACTCAAGAGAAAACTTTTGAAACAGTAAAATTTAGTGATAGGATATATGGGTTTCCTATGGCTAGTCCTAAAAAGATATTTACTATAGAAAAATATCAAGTAAAAAACATCGTCATTATTAACCAAAAACTTGCTCACCCACTAATCTCTAAAAAAGTATCCAAAGAATATCAAAAATTAGTAACAACACTAATGGAATTAATCACAAGTGATGATGATACAGGAGAAAGTTATAGAGAAGCACTAAATAGAATAGAAAGATTCCGCCAAGAAATAAAAAATAAATATCGTCATTTTTTAAAACAAAAAGAACTAGAAAAAATGGCAAACCAGTTGAAAGTATTCCAAAAAGAAGCCAATATGCGCTTTATAGAGCTGCAAAATACATTTTATGAAATGAGCCTGCATCAAGGTAAAGGTAAATAATGTAAAGAACTATAGAAAGTATAGTTTTTTTCTTTGGAAATTAAAAGTTTAAGGTATAATGAAAAAAAGGAGTAAGAAATGAAAGAGAAGAAAAATAAAAAATTAATTACTATTATTATCATTTTAGCTTTATGCCTTTTTGGAAGTATGTCATATATTATTTATGATAAAGTATTAATTCAAGAGCAAAAAGAAGAAAAAGAGAAAAACACTCTTGAACAAGAAGAAAAACCGGATAACAATGTACGGGATTTAAATGAAACAGAAAAAGAACAAATCTTAAGTCAAATCAAAGATTATACAACATCTTTAGCAACGTCATATCCAATTGACAATGAACATCCGCTTGCAAATCAAAGTGCATTAAACTTTACTTTAGTAAAGATAGGAACATTAAGAGAGAATATTTTAGAAAGTGAAATCGAACAAATTTTACAAACTTATTTTGGTAAAAATCATCCTTATAAACACGAAAATATAAATTGTTTAGCCAATGATGGAGTGTTATATCAATATGATAGTACAAAAAGAGAATATACTTTTCAAAATACTCATGGTCATGGCGGACCAGGAAGTGCTCAATCTGAAATATATTATGTAGCAGGCACAGTGGAAAATAATAAGTATATAGTAAATGTTCATATCTTATATGGAAATTATTGTGGCGATATTTGTGGACCGATTATCAACTATTATAAAACGATAGAAGATAGCATGAATGGTAAAAATGCCATTCTAGGTCCATATAACGATTCTCACACTATAACTGACGAAGAATACAAAAAAGTCAGTTCAACTATTCCCACTACAACATTTACCTTAGAAAAAGATATAGAGGGTAATTATGGACTAAAATCAGTTATAATACGATGACATTTGCTTGCTTTTTCTAAAAATGTAAGTATAATAAACATAAACAAATCCCAAATTGAGCGGAGTAGAAGAAAGAAGGAATAAAATTGATTTTAACAAAAGCAGAAGTATACCTATTAAAACGAGAAAAAATGGCTTTAGAAAAAAAGTGGATATTTGGACAACTCCCTGAACATGGACAAAAACGTCTTAAAGAAATTAACCTATTGCTAGAATGCAGTCAAATTGCTGAACCAACAAACAATGGCCAATTAGAGATAGGAAATCTAGTCGTTATGTCAAATCAGTTGCATTATGCAGATACAGATGAAAGATCTGATTCTCAGGATAAACGCATGAGAAATTATGCGTTTTTTATGTTAATATATATGTAAGGAATAAAATGTGGTGGTAGTAAAA
>CALVYB010000040.1 GCA_944371955.1 uncultured Bacilli bacterium | reverse complement strand
GTGACATATAATATTACTGCTGGGACATTTTTGCAAGTTAACACTTAAGACATTATCACAAATTAATCATATTTTAACTAATAAATTTTATAAAAAAATTGACAATTTTAGAATTCTGTGTTATAATGTGTTTACTTCAAAGATAGAGGGGTTCTAACCGAAGTCATTGTTATAGTTAGGGAGGTTGAATATATATGGAGAATAAGAATTATATATTTGAATATTTGGATGAAAATGATTTTAGAAAGAAAGAACGTTCAGTTCGTAAGTATAATATGTTAGCTTATAAAAAATTGACTTTTTCTTATTATCCTGAATTAAGAAAAGGAAATTTTTTAGGTAAAGAAGTAAGTAATAATGAAAAGTCAAAAACTGTTTCTTATGAATTGAAATTGCCTACTGATGAATTATTTGCTAAAGTACATGGTGAAGTTATATTACATTATACTGTTTATTTGGAAAAACATATTATTTTATTAACCAATATCACACCAGAGGAAATTTTGGATGAAGGGCATCGCGCAGAGTTGTCTACTTATAAAGGTGTTATGATTTCTAAAACTCATCCAGAAAAAGATATGTTTAAAATTAATTTACTTAATATTTTAGGAAAATAAAACAATTAGATAAATTCTAGTTGTTTTATTTTGATAATAGGTTTTTGGTTATTATTTCTTAAATTCTGATAATTATTTGCCATATTGTTTTGTTGTAGTGTGTTTAGAAGTGATTTATCCTTTGCGTTCTAATTTTTAAGTATTTTATATGTAATTTATTGTGGTGTAGCTGACTTTACTACTTTTAAAATAAAAGATATTTTTCTGCTTGCCAAATAAAATTCTTTATGGTATAGTTGTATTGTTGTATATGGCCTGTTGGTGAAGTGGCTTAACACACTGCCCTCTCAAGGCAGCATTCACGGATTCGAATTCCGTACAGGCTACCAATTAAAAGTAACTTGAGTTTTGTTTCAAGTTTTATTATTAAATCAGTCCTAGTGATTGATTTTTTTGTTTATTTGTATTTTAGAAAAGTTAGGGTGGTTCTCTATTTCATCAGTTCAGTAATGTACATATTTTGTTGAATAGTTTTATTGGTATAAAATAGCTTTTTGTCTATTATAATTTAGGAGGAGCATTTTAGAAAATTTCTCTACATTATTTGAACTGTTACATTTTTTATTCAAAAAAATTATGGCTTTATACGTTGACAAATGACAGGTTGTCAGTTATAATGTTTAATTGTATGACACCTTGTCATACGGTGAGTGTTTAGAGGTGATATACATGCCTAGCCAAACATTTTTTAATTTAGATATTGGTAAGCAAGAGAAATTATTGGAAGCTGCTAAAAAAGAGTTTTGTACTGTTCCATATACGGAAGTTTCTATTAATAAAATTATTCAAGCTGCGGAAATTTCTAGGGGTAGCTTTTATACGTACTTTATTGATAAAAATGATTTGTTTTCTTATATTTTGGAATTAAATAAAAAAGTTTTAAATGAAATGACTAGGGAAGTTATTGTTTCTTGCGATGGAGATATGAGAGAATCTTTTTTACAATTATTTGATATTTTCATACAAAGAATTGAAGCGAATCAGTTGTCACGTTTTTTGAAAAATATATTTTTATATTTTTCCATTTATAAAGAAAAATTTGAAAGACCGAGTCATGATTTATTTTTGTATGTAAAAGATTTTATTTCTTTGAAAAATTTAAAATCTAGTGATTTAGAGTTTGTTTTTCATTTATTTATGCATAATTTATTGTTTGGCATTACAGAGGCAGTAAAATCGGCTAATATTTCTTTTGTTAGGGAACAATATAGGGGTAAAGTTGATATATTATGTTATGGAATTTATAAGGAGGAAAAATAATGTTAAAAGTATTTAAGTATTTGAAAAGTTCTATATTTTCAGTTATCGCAGTTGTTTTACTATTGTTTGCGCAAGCATACTTAGATCTAACATTACCAGATTATACATCTAAGATAGTTAATGTTGGTGTACAGCAAGGTGGAATTGAAAATGCTGCAATTGAGAAGATTGGTGAAGATACCCTTAATACTTTAGTTTTACTTATGGATAAGGAAGATCAAAAGTATATTATTAATCACTATGAAAAATCAGATACATATAAGGGTGAAACAATTTATAAGTTAAATGAAGATAGTGATGTAGATAAGATTAGTTCTATTATGGCAAAACCTATGATGATTCTATCTTACACTTCTCAAGAAAATAGTTCTAGTTCAGATAGTTCAGTTTCTTTCAATTTACCCGAGGGAATGACGCTTTCACAGGCACTTAATTTAATGAGTGATACAGAGCGCAGTGCTATGCTAAAACAGATTGATAAAAAAATAAAAGATATTCCAGATACTATTATTGATCAAGCTGCTGTTAGTTATGTCAAATCTGAGTATGAAAGAATTGGTGTTGATACAGATCATATTCAAACTATGTATATTTTAAAAGTTGGATTTATTATGTTAGGTATTGCTTTTGCAGCTATGGCTATTGGAATTTTAATTGTATTTATTGGTTCACGTATGGCTGCAAGACTTGCTAAAACATTACGCCATAAAGTATTCACTAAGGTTGTTGGATTTTCTAAAAATGAAATTAAATCTTATGGTCAATCTTCATTGATTACTAGAACCACAAACGATGTTCAACAAGTTCAGATGGTTGTCGTGTTCTTACTTCGAGTTGTTTTTTATGCGCCAATTATTGGCATTGGTGGAGTTATGAAAGCTATGAGTACTAACGCTGATATGACATATATCATTGGTGTTGCAGTTGCTGCTATTTTAACTGTAGTTATCACTTTATTTGCGATTGCTATGCCTAAATTCAATAAAGTACAAAAATTAATTGATAAATTGAATTTAGTTACTCGAGAAATTTTATCTGGGCTTCCTGTAATTCGTGCATTTTCTAATGAAAAGCATGAAGAAAAAAGATTTGAAGAAGCAAATAAGAGACTTACTAAGGTTAACTTATTTGTTAATAGAGCAATGAGTTTTATGATGCCTGTTATGATGTTAGTCATGAATCTTGTATGTTTAGTAATTGTATACCAGGGTGCTAAAGGTGTGGATACTGGAGCTATGCAAGTGGGAGACATTATGGCTTACATTCAATATACAATGCAAATTATTATGGCGTTCTTAATGATCTCTATGATGTCTATTATGTTACCAAGAGCTAATGTATCTGCTAAACGTATTATGGAAATAATAGAAACACCTGATACTATTTATAATAGTAAAAACTTAGTACAATTTGATCCTAGTAAAAAAGGCAAGATTGAATTTAAAAATGTAAGTTTCCGTTATCCGGATGCTGATTATGACGTTATTACTGATATCAATTTAGTTGCTAACCCAGGGGAAACAACTGCATTTATTGGCTCTACTGGAAGTGGTAAATCTACGTTAATTAATTTAATACCAAGATTTTATGATGTTACTGATGGTGAACTTTTGGTTGATGGAGTTAATATAAAAGATGTTGATTTACATGAGCTTCGCGATAAAATCGGCTTTGTTCCTCAAAAAGGTGTATTATTTACTGGTACGATTAAAGATAACATTAAATATGGCAATGAGCATATTACTGATGACGATGTTGAACGTGCTTTAGATGTTAGTCAAGCTACTGAATTTGTTGCTAAACTAAAAGGTGGCGTTAACTATGAAATTAGTCAAGGTGGGACTAATGTTTCTGGTGGTCAAAAACAACGTTTATCTATAGCAAGAGCGGTTGCTAAAAATCCGGATATTTATGTGTTTGATGATAGTTTTTCAGCCTTGGATTTTAAAACGGATGCTAAATTACGTGGTGAGCTTGCTAAAATTACTAAGGATAAAACAGTTTTGATTGTTGCACAACGTATTTCAACTATTATGAACGCAGATAAAATTGTGGTTTTAGATGAAGGTCGTGTTGTTGGCATGGGAACTCATAAAGAGTTAATGAAAAATTGTAATGTGTATAAAGAAATAGCTTTATCACAGTTAAGTAAGGAGGAGTTAGAGAATGCCTAGTTTTGGTCATGGTGGTCCAGGTGGAAATGGTGCTCCAGAAAAAGCAAAGAACTTTGGAAAGACATTAAAAAAACTTCTATCTTATTTAAAAGATTATAAGCTCGCAATGTTTTTCGTTGTAATATTTGCAATTGGTTCTACCGTCCTTACTATTGTTGGACCTAAAATTTTGGGAAATATTACTACTGAAATATTTAATGGTTTAATGAAGAAAATTTCTAATACCGGTGGTATTGATTTTGATTTTATTAATCATACAGTTATCATTTTAATTGGATTATATATTGTTAGTGCTTTATTTTCTGGGATTCAAGGAGTTATTATGGCAGGGGTATCTAATGATATTTCGTACCGTTTACGTAATTCTTTGAGTGAGAAAATTAATAAACTTCCAATGAAATATTTTGATACAAAAACTCATGGTGAAGTATTATCTATCGTTACTAATGATATTGATACATTGTCACAAGCATTAAATCAATCTATTACTACAATTATTACTAGTATAGCTACGATTATTGGAATTTTTATTATGATGATATCTATTAATATTCCAATGACTATTGCTGCTGTATTGATTATTCCAATTTGTATGTTTGTGTTAAATATTGTTATTAAGAAGAGTCAGAAATTTTTTGCGATGCAACAAGATTATTTAGGACATATTAATGGTCATGTTGAAGAAGTTTATGGTGGCCATGATATTGTAAAAGCTTTCAACGGAGAAGAAAAGGCTATTGAGAAATTTGATGAAATTAATCAAACTTTATATCGTAGCGCTTGGAAGAGTCAGTTCTTATCAACTACAATGCATCCTATCATGCAATTTATTGGTAATTTAGGATATGTTGTTATTTCAATCTTGGGTGGATATATGGTTATTAAAGATCGTATTGAAGTTGGAGAAATTTTATCATTCACTCAGTATGTACGTAATTTTACACAACAGATTAATCAACTTTCTCAAGTTATGAATACGGTTCAATCTGCGGTTGCAGCTAGTGAAAGAGTGTTTGATTTCTTGGCTTTAAAGGAAGAAGTTCAAACAGTAGAACATCCATTATCTACTGACGGCTTACAAGGTAATATTGAATTTGATCATGTTACTTTTGGTTATAATAAGAATAAAATTATTATTCATGATTTCTGTGCTAAAGTTAAAGATGGTCAAAAGATCGCAATTGTGGGTCCTACTGGAGCAGGAAAGACTACTATTGTTAAGCTATTAATGCGGTTTTACGAACTAAATAGTGGTCGTATTTTAATAGATGGTAAAGACATGACTGAGTTTAATCGCAATGATATTCGTCTGATGTTTGGAATGGTATTACAAGATACTTGGTTATTTAATGGTACCATTAAAGAAAATGTAAAATATGGTAAATTATATGCTACTGATACCGAGGTTAAAGAGGCTTGCCATACTGCTAGTGTGGATCATTTTATTAAGACGTTACCAGATGGTTATGATATGATTTTGAATGAAGAAGCGGATAATGTTTCTGGCGGGCAAAAACAGTTGCTTACCATCGCACGTGTTATTTTAGCTAATCCTAAAATATTGATTTTAGATGAAGCTACTAGTAGTGTTGATACTCGTACTGAAGAGTTAATTCAGAAAGCTATGGATAAACTAATGGAAGGAAGAACAAGCTTTATTATTGCTCATAGGTTGAGTACGATTAAGAATGCTGATTTAATTTTGGTTATGAATGATGGCGATATTGTTGAACAAGGAACACATGAAGAACTACTTGAAAAAAATGGTTTTTATGCTAACCTTTACAATTCGCAATTTGAAGAAGTGGGAGAATAATCTCACTTCTTTATTTTCTGTTTTTAATTTTTTTATTGAGAGATTTATTAATTAAGTATATAATTATATATGATAGGAAGTGATATATTTGTTAAAAGTTAAAACACAAAAAGCCAAAAGAGTTACTTCTTTTATTATGCTTACTTTTGGTTCGATTTTAGCAGCTTTTGCTTTAGAAACTTTTTTAATTCCTAATACTATTTTAGATGGTGGTGTTACGGGGATTTCGATTATTCTTTCAAAATTGACGGAGTTTCCGGTGGGTTTATTAGTATTGATTTTAAACATTCCATTTGTCTATATCGGTTATAAAAATTTAGGTCATGATTTTTTAATTAGGGCTATTTACAGTATGATTCTTTTTTCGAGTAGTTTATCTATTTTCCAACATATTGATGCTATTACTAATCAGATGTTGTTGGCTACTGTCTATGGTGGAATTTTATTGGGGGTAGGAGTCGGAATTGTTATTCATTTTGGAGGATGCGTAGATGGTACAGAATCGGTTGCATTGGTAATTAGCAAAAAAACAACTTTATCGGTTGGCCAAGTTGTCTTACTTTTTAATTTGGTGATTTATAGTGCTGCTGGTATTATTTTTGGAGTTGACCGTGCAATGTATTCTTTACTTACTTATTTTATTACATTTAAAACAATTGATTTTGTTGCTGAAGGTTTTGAGCAGTTAAAAGCTGCGTTAATTGTTACTGAAAAAGGAACGGATATGGCTAAAGAAATTTATAAAAGGTTAGGAAGAACGGTTACTACTATACGCGGTAAAGGCCTTATTAGTGGAGATAAAGAAGTTATGTATTGTGTGCTTACACGAATTGAAATTTATGAACTTCGCCATATTGCTGAAGAAATGGATGAAAGTGCTTTTATTACTATTTTGGATGTTTCGGATATTATTGGCAATCATATAAAGTCAACGCAGCATGTTGGTAGAAAAAAGTTAGGAATGTTGAAGAAGGAGCGGTAATTTATGAATCAAGAAGAAAATAAGAATATTATGTTTTCTACTTCTGAAGTAAATAGGAGTGCAAATGTTACAGGGGTACCATCTAATCAAAATGAGATGTTAGCAGGAAGTCCGGGGATTGTGATTGCTCCGGTATCTGGGCAATCTACTCCTGGTTCTATGACGGATAAAGCGGGAGTGACTAATGTTACTTCACAACCTGTAAATGTCTCTTCTCCTGTTCAAACGCCAATTGTTAATTCAACGGTTGTTACACCTAGAAATCAACCTGCGGCTGCGCAGATATCTTCTTCAGCAACGATTAATCAAGGTACTTCTTCCAATGCTCCTTTATCACCAACTACCCAAAAAACTGGTAAAGGAAAATTTTTTATTTTGTTTCTTCTTTTTATTATTTTGGGATTGGGTTCTTATATTTATATAGATTATAAAAACAGTCAGGGTCAGGGACAGTGTAGTCCGTTGATTTCTAGCGATAATACAGAAAGAACGTTAGATTTAAATTCTTCTATTGTGCAAGAGCTATATGCTAAAGTTAAAACTTCTGTTCGAGAAGATTTAGCGTATAATACTTTTGACGATACATTAAAAATATATTTGGCTTATAGGCAAATACCACATTCGGAAATGTATGAATCTAATTGTAATTTATTTAATGAAAGTTCTATGTCAAATTTTACTTGTACTAAGGCTGTTAATTTTACGCCTATGGCATTTTCAGAAGAGATATTGGCAAAAGAAATCAGGAAATTATTTGGAGAAAGTGTTAGTATTCCTAATCAAAATATTGTTTTAGGTAATAGTTGTTTTGGTGGGTATCAGTATATTGCGGAGCGTGGTGAGTATGTAGAAGGTTATTGTGGTCAAGTGCCGACTACTACTTATAATGTTGATAAAGAACTAATTTCTGCTTCTGTTCAAGGTGATATGATTACATTAAGAGAAAAGGTTCGTTATTATAGTGCTCAAGGAATTACAACTGAACGTTTAAAAAATGGTATCTATGTACATTCTTTTAAATTAGATAATCATTATCATTATGCTTATGTTAGTCGGACTATTGAAGAAACGTCGTAGTTGTGTTATATTAGAATAGGTGATGCATATGAAGATAGAAAAAGTTGTGACAGGTTTACTTGATGAAAACTGTTATGTTATAAAAAAAGATAATTCTTGTTTGGTTGTAGACCCAGGGGATGATTATCAAAAAATAAAAGAAGCGATTGGCGAATCTAAGGTAATAGCTGTACTACTTACTCACTCTCATTTTGATCATATTGGTGCTCTTCGCAATTTTTTAACCAAAAGAAGTGTTAAAATTGTTAAAAGAAGTAGTGTCTCTACTGAAGGCTCTATTCATCTAGGAGAATTTAATTTTGAGGTTGTTTTTACGCCAGGGCATTCTAAAGATTCTATTAGCTTTTATTTTCCAGAAGAAAAGGTTATGTTTGTCGGTGATTTTGTTTTTCAGGAATCTATTGGACGGTGTGATTTACCAGGAGGTAGTGAGAGTGAAATGAAGGACAGTTTAGAAAAGTTACGTCAATATCCTAGGGAAATTACTTTATATCCTGGTCATGGAGAAACTACAACTTTAGATTACGAATTTTCTCATAATTTGTATTTGCGTTAGGAGTGTTTTTATGTATATAGATGTTATTGTATTGGTTGTTTTAATTGTTCTAGTAATTATGTTCTTTAAACGTTTTTCATCTTTTGTGTTTTTTATGGCCATTGTTGATATTTTACTTAGAATTTTAACTTTTATTAAAAATAATATAGGCTTACCGGATGTTAGTGCGTTAATTGGTAAATATATACCAGCCAGTATATCTGCTATTATTGATAAATACTGTAACGGAGTTATTAATACTATTTTACAGTGGGCTTTTGTTATTTTAATGTGTATTTTCTTAAGTTATATTATTAAGATTTTTATTCATAAGAAAAAAATTTAATTTATATTCAAGAAATGACAAGATTAGCCATTTCTTTTTTTTATACTTATTTTGGTGATAGAGATGAAAGTGTATTTAGATTTAGTCTTTTTCATTAATTTTTTCTTTGATTTCTTAATTTTATATGCCACAAAATTAGTTTTAAAAGAGACTACCTCTTGTAAAAGAATTGTTTTAGGTAGTTTATTTGGTAGTCTTACTATTTTTCTTTTGTTTCTATCACTATCTAATTTTTGGCTTCTTTTATTTAAATTGGTTATCAGTATATTTATTATTTTGATTACTTTTGGTAAAAGTAACTTTTTTTCAGATTTTTTATATTTTTATATGATTAGTATGATATTAGGGGGCTTTTTATATTTGTGTGATGTTAATTTCACTTACCAAAATCAAGGCGCCTTATTTTATGGTGCGGGCCTCGGCCTTAATTTACTTGCTATTATGATTCTTGCACCGATATTTCTTTATTTTTATGTAAAGAGTTATAAACAAAGTAAATTTCAAAATTCTTTATTATATAGTGTGCAAATTTATAAAGATAAAAAAGTTTATCATTTAAAGGGTATGTTAGATACTGGTAATCAACTTAAAGATCCTACAACGGGGAAATGTGTTATTTTACTTAATTCGAATGTGGAAATTCCTACTTCTAATTATTTTTATGTTCCGTATAAAGCACTTAATACTAATGGGCTTATTCGTTGTTCTAAGGTTGATCTGGTTAAGATTTGTGATGTGGAATTTTCTAAGTGTTTGGTCGGATTTAGTGAAACGGCTTTTTCTTTGGGGGGAGTAGATTGTATTTTACCTAGTATATTCAAGGAGGAATTATGAGAAAAATTATTTTATGGTTTAAATCTTTATTTTGTAAAGTTACTAGTATTTTTTATGTAGGTGCAACAGATATGCTTCCAGAACCTTTATCTAAAGAGATGGAAGATTTATACATAGAAAAAATGCAACGGGGAGATGTTGACGCTAAAGATAAGTTAATAGAACATAATTTGCGTTTGGTGGTATTTCTTGCTAAAAAGTATGAAAATACGGGGGTTGATTTGGAAGATTTGGTCAGTATTGGAACTATTGGCCTTATTAAAGGGATACAAACTTTTCAAAGTGGAAAGAATATAAAACTTGCTACTTATGCTTCTCGTTGTATTGATAATGAGATTTTAATGCACCTTAGAAAGAATAAAAAAACTAAAACAGAAATCAGTATAGATGCTTCTTTATCTTTAGACGGAGAAGGAAATGAATTGCATTTGGAGGATGTTTTAGGAACAGATGCCGATGTAGTTACTAGGGAAATTGAAGAGGCAAGTGATAAAACAGTAATGTTACAAGAAGTTATGAAACTAAAACCTAGAGATCGTGATATTATTGTTCTTAGATATGGTCTTTTAGGTAATGATGAGTTAACACAGAAGGAAGTGGCGGAAAAACTAGGCATTTCTCAATCCTATATTTCTAGGATTGAAAAAAAAGTTATTAAAAGATTGCGTACTGTTGTGGGGAATTCTTAATTTGGTATAAAAATAAAAAACTGGCAAGTTCTATTTTGCGGTTTTTTTATTTGCGATTTGTTTCGCATTATAAATGACAATGTATGTTTATAAATATACATCTAGCTTTTTTCTATATAAGTATTTTCTAGTCTTTCTATGTTGTTTTGTTTTAGTAGGGGAGATGCTTTTTTTAATTTTACTAGATATGTAATATTTTCTAAGTATGTTTTGGTTATGATGTTCTCTTCTTTTATTTCTTTTTTTATTTTCTGCTCTTTGGTGTAAGGAAAAGTTATTTTGCATAGTATTGCGGGTATTAATTCTTTCTTTGTTATACTATTTAATGTTTCTTTTACTGATTTTGTATATGCTCTTACTAGACCTCCAGCACCAAGTTTAATACCACCAAAGTAACGTATTACAATAACTAAAATATTGGTAATATCTTCTTTATCTAACACATTTAATATTGGAATTCCTGCGGTTCCACTTGGTTCTCCATCATCTGATGCTTTTTTTATGATTTCTCCTATTTTGTACGCATAACAATAATGAGTAGCTTTTGGGTACTCTGTTTTACTTTCTTCTAATCTTTGCCTGATTTCTTCTATAGTATTTATTCTTATTAATAATGTTATAAATCTAGAGTTTTTAATAATTATTTCATGTTTTGTATTTTTATTAATTGTGTACATTTTTTTCACCTCTTTTATTATATCAGATTTTAGTAACAAACGAAGTGAAAGAAAATCCTTTTTTAGTTTTTTTATTGTTCTTATAAAAATTCTTTTGAATAAAATTTATTGTTTGCTGTAAATTTAGTTGAAACCTGTCAATAATTTAGGAAAATGTCCCGAAAAAAACTAAACATTAGTGAAAAAATATGTTTATAATTTAGGCATACAC
>CALVYB010000039.1 GCA_944371955.1 uncultured Bacilli bacterium | reverse complement strand
CAATTTGTCTGCTAGTTCTAAAAGAATTTACGTGCTAAAGCACGTGGCCTGGAACCAATGGTTTAACATAGTCAAAAATTTGATAGCTAAAAATAATACAGTCTATCTTTTAGATATCAATGTCAAGGAAAGCCGTACATAGAATGATAAACTATGATATAATAATTAGCAAAGAGAGATGATTGTATGAATTATGATTTAGAGATGGAAAATCAAATAAAAAATATTCCAAATAAAAAGAAATTATTATTGCATGCTTGTTGTGCGCCCTGTTCAACCGCTGTATTAGAAAGAATCTCTGAATACTTTGATATTACTATTTTCTTTTACAACCCTAATATTACAGAAAAAGAAGAATATGAAAAAAGATTAAATGAAATTGAAAACTTTGTGAAAAATATAAATAATAAAAATATAAAAGTATTAAGAGGAAAATATAATCCAAAAGACTTTTTCGACATGGCAGTTGGGTTAGAAAATGAAAAAGAGAGAGGAAAACGTTGCTATAAATGCTATGAATTACGTTTGCGAGAAACTGCAAAAGTAGCAGAAGAATTAAAATTTGACTTTTTTACAACTACATTGAGTATCAGTCCATATAAAAACAGCAAGTGGCTAAACGAAATAGGAGAAAGATTAAATAGTGAATATACTCCAACATACCTTTATGCGGATTTCAAAAAGAAAAATGGATATAAAAGAAGCATTGAACTATCACAAAAATATGGTCTTTATAGGCAAGATTACTGTGGATGTATCTATTCAAAGAAGGAAAGAGATTTAACAAAAAAGCTATATACATCATAAAATAAAGTAGTCTTTACTAGAATGAAAAAGTAGCGTATACTTAAAAAGAGGAGTGATTTTATGAAATATTACTGTATAGGAATAAAAGGAACAGGCATGTCAACCCTTGCACAAATTCTTTATGATTTAGGCAACGAAGTAAGTGGCTACGACGATGTAAAAAGTTATAAATTTACACAAGAAGGGTTAGATAAAAGAAGTATCCCTATTTATTATGATCACAATCACGAAATTGCTAAAGATACAATAGTAACCTACAGTGTTGCTTTCAAACCAGATCACGAAGAAATACAACGAGTAAAAAAGCTAGGATTAACTATCAAGAAATATAGTGAATTGATGGGTGATGTAGTAAAAATGTTCGAAACTATAGGAGTAAGTGGTACTCACGGTAAAACTACAACATCCTCATTAATTAGACATCTTCTAGAACAAACTATGGGATGTAATTATTTTATTGGGGCAGGAGACGGTTACGTAGACAAAAAGAATAAGTATTTTGTAGTAGAAAGTGATGAATTTAACCGCCACTTTACAGACTATTACCCAACATATTCTATCATCACCAATATTGAAGCAGAACATTTAGAGTGCTATAAAGATATTGATGATATCAGAAATACATTTGAAATTTTTGCAAACCAAACCAAAAAGCTAGTAGTTGCTAACGGAGATAATGAAGAAGTTAGGAAAATTAACTACAAAACAAAAGTCATGTTTTATGGATTCAACGAAAACAATGATATAGTAATTAAAAATGTGAGACTACTAGAATCTGGATCTGTCTTTGACTTATATATTAACAATGAACTATTTGGCCACTTTGATATTCCGTTATATGGAAAACACATGGTTGCCAATGCTGCTGCAGCAATCACAATAGCAAAAGAGTTGGGATTAACTATGGAACAAATTCATAGCCTATTAGAAACTTTTCACAATGCCAAAAGGCGCTTCGCTGAAACAAAAATAAACAACTGTGTAATTATTGATGACTATGCACATCATCCAACAGAAATAAAAGTAACATTAGAAGCAGTTAAACAAAAATATCCCAATAAACGTTTGGTAGTAGTTTTTGTTCCAAATACTTATTCTAGAACTAAGGATTTTAAAGAAGAATTTATTGAAGCTTTCAGTATCGCCGACAAAACTTACTTAACAGAAATTGATTGTAATAGGGAACGCCAAGAAGATTATCCAGGAATTACTTCACATATTATTGTAGATAATCTTAAAAATGGGGAAATGATTAATTTAGATACAATCGATAAATTAAAAGAGGAAAAAGATTCTGTTGTATGTTTCATGAGTTGTGCTTATGTTGACAAATTAATTGACAGTTTTAAAAACTTGATAAAATAAAGAGGAAAACCTCTTTTTTTATTTCTCGAAATTTTTTTCGAGTTTTTTTCATTTGTTCGATTGTTATAAACGAACGTATGTACTATAATATTATTAATAAAGGAAAGAGAGGGAAATTTATGAAAAAGAAATATTTAGTATTAAAAATATCAAAAGAAAGCACGTTAGATTTATTGAGTCAAAATAAGCTATATGAGGAGTTGGTTGATTTCTTTTTTTATGAAGATGTCTTCATTTATAGTCAAAAAGAATTCTTTGTTGACATTACAAATTATCAAGAATTATATAAAAAAACTCCATATCAAATAGCTCAATATATAAAGCAGAATATCACTCAAAAATATAATATAAAAATTAAAATAGGTATTGGAGATAATCTTTTTTTAGCAAAAACTGCTTGTGATATCATATCAAAAAAGAAAAAAACAGAAATATCTTTCCTGGACGAAAAAGAATACATTTTAACTTGCTCAAAACATAAGCCATTAAGTGATTTCTGGCAAATTAGTAATAGCATGATGTTAAAATTAAAAAAGATGAAAATTTATACTATGGAAGACATTAGAAATTTTTCGTACAAAAAATTATATGAAACGTTTGGATACAATGCAGAATACTTAATCAACCATTCTTTGGGGATAGAAGGTACAACCATTAAAGATTTAAATACGAATAAACTCCCTAACGCAATATCCGTATGTTCACAATTTCCAACCTTCAAAACCAAAAAGGAAAGTAGACAAGAATTAATAGAATTATTAGACTTCAATATTTTAAAATTGCAAGAAAACGGGTTATATGCAAAAAATATATATTTGTACATAAAGTATGCCAATAACGTCATACCAAAAGAAACAATTATAATTAGATTAAAAAATGGCACCAATTCTTATTTAACCTTAATGAATTTGACATTAAAAAAATATAATGAAGAAGCAAATTTATTTATTCCTATTGAAAAATTAGCAATCTCATTTGGGAAGCTATCTAAAATAAAAGAATCATCTTACACAATTTATAATAAAACAAATCCTATAAACACATGGTTACAAAATGTACTAAATAAAAATAACAAATTAATATATACTATTCGCCAAAAAATGTCATTTTTAAACCTATAAAAAACCATTTTTACTATGAAATAGCAATAAATTTTGTTATAATAATGCTAGTGGTGAAAAAAATGAAACGTAGTGAAGTACAAAGAGAAAAATTAAGTCCCATGATGCAACAATATATGGAGATAAAAGATAAATACGAAGATTGTATCATCTTTTTTCGCCTTGGTGATTTTTATGAAATGTTTTTTGATGATGCGATTACCGCATCAAGAGTTTTAGAGTTAACACTAACAGGAAAGCAAGCTGGGTTAGAAGAAAGAGTTCCAATGTGTGGAATCCCTCACCATGCTTATGTGACATATGTTGATGAATTAATTGAAAAAGGATATAAAGTAGCAATTTGTGAACAATTAGAAGATCCAAAACTTACAAAAGGAATGGTAAAAAGAGATGTTATACAAGTGGTTACTAAAGGTACAAGAATTGATGAAAATATTGATTCAAAAAGTAATAACTATATAGCTAATATATATAGTTTTGATTATTGTTATGGAATCAGTTTTGCAGATATTTCCACCGGCGAAGTTTACGCTATGCTTGTAGAAGGGGAAAAAGACAAAGTAATAAAAGAAATTATTAAACATGGTTTTAAAGAAGTAATTGTAAATGATAACATCGATAGAGAAATAATTGAAATATTACGAAGTAATTATAATATTTTAGTAACGATTACAAAAGAAATGTCAGATGATAAAAATTATGAATATATTTATAAAGATATTGAAGATATAAGATTTGTATCTACATTAAAGCATCTATTACATTACATATTAGACGCTAAAAAAGGAGATCTTCATCATTTACAAAAATGTCAAATTATAAAAAATAGTGAATATTTAGAATTTGATAGCAATACAAAAAGAAACTTAGAACTAACTGAAACTTTAAGAAATAGAGAACGTCAATATAGTTTATTATGGTTACTCGATAAGAACAAAACAGCAATGGGGTCTAGATTTCTAAAATATAACATTGAAAACCCTCTAACTAATAAAACTGCTATAGAAAGACGATATGACATGGTAGAAAAACTATCTACTGAATTCATACTAAGAGACGACTTAACAAAAGAATTATCTAATGTATATGACTTAGAACGTTTAGCAGGACGAATTGGTTATGGTAACTTAAATGCTAAAGATTTATTACAACTAAAAAGTTCATTAAAGTCATTCCCCAAAATTAAAGATATTTTAGAAAAATTAAAATTTGATAAAAAATTAGAAACTTTAGAAGAATTATATGAATTATTAGATAAAACAATACTAGAAGATGCACCTTTCACATTACATGAAGGACACTTGATTAAACCAGGCTATAATAAAGAATTAGATGAATTAAAAAGTATTAGCAGTGGTTCTAAAGATTTTATTTTAGAATTAGAGCAAAAAGAAAGAGAACGTACAGGAATCAAAAACTTAAAAGTTGGATTCAATAAGGTGTTTGGATATTATATAGAAGTCTCTAAGGGACAAAAGCACTTAATCAAAGATGAATTTGGCTATGACAGAAAACAAACATTAGCTAATTGCGAAAGATATATAACCCCACTACTAAAAGAGAAAGAAAATATTATTTTAGGGGCAGAAGAAAAAATTATCAACTTAGAATACAAATTATTTATGGATATTCGTGAAGTAGTAAAACGTTATATTTCTAAGATTCAAAAAGCAGCAAAAGTTATTAGCGAAATAGATATGTTGCAAGCATTCTCTCTTATAAGTGATCAATATAAATACGTTCGCCCAATATTAACGGACGAAAAAACAATTAAAATGATTGATTGTCGTCATCCTGTAATTGAACAAGTTATGAAAGACAAGTATATTCCAAACGACATAATCATGGATCGAACAACTAATATTTTGTTAATTACAGGCCCAAACATGGCAGGAAAATCTACGTATATGAGACAATGTGCTATTACTGTAATCATGGCACAAATAGGATGCTTTGTTCCTTGCAAAAGCTGTATAATGCCTATATTTGATAAAATATTTACAAGAATCGGAGCAAGTGACGATTTGGTAAGTGGTGAATCTACCTTTATGGTAGAGATGAAAGAAGCCAATAACGCTATTAGTGATGCAACCGAGAAGAGTTTAATCCTATTTGATGAGCTTGGAAGAGGAACAGCTACATACGACGGAATGAGTCTAGCACAAGCCATATTAGAATATATTCATGATAAAATAAAGGCGAAAACAATGTTTTCAACTCACTATCATGAACTAACAGCTCTTGAAAAAGATTTAAAGCATTTAAAAAATGTTCATGTATCAGCAATAGAAAAAGAAGGTCAAATCACCTTCTTACATAAAGTTAAAAATGGAGCTGTAGATAAAAGTTATGGTATTCATGTAGCAAGCCTTGCACATCTACCAGAAACGCTAATAAAAAGAGCGGATGAAATATTAAATATTTATGAGAAGAAAAACATAAAAAAAGAAACTTTTACACAAACCTCATTATTTGAATTAAATGAAAATGAAATAGAAACCCCAAAAAATGAAATAGAAGAAAAAATAAAAGCTATTAATCCATTAGAGATGACACCAATGGAAGCTTTAAATTATCTTTATGAACTAAATAAAGAAGCAAATAGAAAGGAATAAATTTATGAAAAATAGAAGTGAATTAAGAGAAGTCATAATGAAAGTAATATATCAAACATACATATTAGATAAAACGAGCAACAATTATAATGTAGACGATTTAATAAAAGAACAATTAGAAGTAGAAAATGACTATGTAAATGATTGCGTACACGGTATTATAACAAACCAAAAAGAAATTAATAAACTAGCTAATAAACATATGAATAATTGGACAATCGATCGTTTAAACAAAGTAGATCAAGCAATTATTTCTTTAGGAATTTATGAACTTATCTATACAGATACTCCTAGTATTGTAGCAATTAATGAAGCTATCGAACTTTCTAAAAAGTATTCAGAAGAAGCCGTAACTAAAATGATAAATGGTATATTAGATAAAATTTATCATGAGGAAGAAAAATAGAAGGGAAATATTATGAACGATAAATATATCACAGTAACTCAGCTAACAAGATATATTAAATACAAAATTGATAATGACGTTAACTTAAATGAAGTCTTTTTAAAAGGAGAAATATCTAATTTTAAAGCTCACAGTCGTGGACATTTCTACTTTACACTAAAAGACGAAGGATCAAGAATCAATGCCATCATGTTTGCTTCCAGTACTAAAAAGATAAAATTCACTCCACAAGACGGAATGAAAGTGCTAGTAACTGGAAAAATAAGCGTATTTGAAGCAAACGGAGGCTATCAAATATATGTAAACGATATGTTAGAAGATGGGGTAGGAAGTTTATATATCGCTTTTGAACAATTAAAAAAGAAATTAGAGCAAGAAGGTTTGTTCCGAAAAGAATATAAAAAATCGATTCCAAAAATCCCCACTAGAGTAGGAGTAGTAACAGCGCCGACAGGTGCTGCTATCAAAGACATTATATCAACCATAAAAAGAAGATGGCCATTAGCAGAAATTATTCTTTTTCCGTCTCTAGTACAAGGGGAGAACGCTAAAGAAGATATAGTAAAACAAATCGATAGAGCAAAAGATTATGATTTAGATACCTTAATTGTAGGTCGTGGCGGTGGTTCAATAGAAGACCTTTGGCCGTTTAACGAAGAAATTGTAGCGAGAAGTATATTTAAATGTGAAATTCCTACAATAAGCGCAGTAGGGCACGAAATTGATTTCACAATAGCTGATTTTGTAGCCGACTTAAGAGCTCCAACACCAACAGGAGCTGCAGAATTAGCTGTACCTCAAAAAGCAGATGTTGAAAATTATTTAAATCAATTAAAAATAAGATTAAATAAAGCGATGCAACATAAAATTAATATTAACACCCAAAAACTAGAAGAAATAAAAAGTAGATATATATTTCAAAATCCAATTGCAATCTACCAAGCAAAAGAATTACAGTTTGATAATATCTTAGATAGACTAAAATATGCTGGTAAAAATTTAATAACACTTAAAGAAAAAAAATATATTTCTATTATGGGATCGTACATATTTCAAAATCCTAATAAAATAATGGAATTCAAACAAAATAAATATCTACAACTAATCTCAAAACTAGAAACACTAAGTCCATTATTAACAATCCAAAGAGGATATTCTATAATAAAAAAAGAAAATAAAGTAATTACAAAAACAAATCAATTAAATAAAAAAGATAAAATAGAAATCACATTAACAGATGGAACAATACA
This sequence comes from uncultured Bacilli bacterium, assembly GCA_944371955.1. Lineage (GTDB taxonomy): Bacteria > Bacillota_I > Bacilli_A > RF39 > UBA660 > Faecimonas. The sequence continues at coordinate 3,705 of CALVYB010000039.1, read as the reverse complement.
AGCAGAAGTGATTTAAATAAAAGGAGATAAAATGACAAAAGAAAAAGAATTAACATTTGAGGAAAGTTTAGAAAAATTAGAAAACATTGTAAAAAAATTAGAAAGTGGAGAAGTACCCCTTGATGATGCAATCACAGAATTTAACACAGCCATGAAATTAGCTAAAAACTGTGATGAAAAGTTAAAAAACGCTGAAGAAGCAATTACTAAGATTGTTTCTTCAGATGGAACTCTAACTGATTTTAATGTAGAAGAATAAAAGCAAATCAATCATTGATTTGCTTTTATGTTTATTAAAAGATTAGTCCTCTTGTGTTGCTAATTTATTTCTAGCTAACAACAATAAAGCTTCTTCAAATTCCTCATCATCTTCTAAAGGAAGCAATAAACAAGGATCATTAGCATCTTCTTTACGAATCATCATGTCTTTTGGATCTTTTTCATTTGACAAATATAAGTAAGAATTAATTTTTGTCACCAAAACATAGTCTTTGTTATCGAAAGAGTAAATTTTTACTTCTGTCATTATTTACCACCCATACCTTTCGCATCAGAATCAGTCGCTACAGTCTCAGAACTAAACATAGCTTCAAGCTGATTATTAGTATCAATACTAGCTCGAGCTATCTCAGCTTCAGTTTGTTGTATTATATAATTTCTAATATCTTCTTTAAAATCCGGATCTTGAATACCTTCGTTATATCGTTCAGGATTAAAATTTTGAACCAAAGAATCAGGATCTTCTCCAAAAGTATGAGTAACAATGATATTCAATTCATCTCGAGCAAAAGAATCATCCAATGTATCAGCAAGAGCGCCTAAAACAATCAAAGGATCTCCGCCTTCCTCCAAGATAGTATTAACATCATTAACAGCAGTAGCGGTATCCAACCACCATGTTGTTTCACCAACAGCATCCCTAGTCATTGGTATATATTTTTTATTTTCTTTAATAGCATCCACAGTATCCGTATAAGTAGAATTAGAACGAAGCATATTAGCTTCATGTAATGTATTAGCAATAGCTTCTCCGCCAGCTTTAGCACAAGCAAGTAATATAGCACCACCAACCATAGAAATAGCAAACGCTCTCCAATGTTTACAAATTACCATAACTAAATTATCATCAGCTGATTTTCTTCGTACACTTGCATGCTTTGGTTGTTGGTCAAGTGAAGCTCGTTTTACTTGTTCCATCTGATCCAAAGTACTCACCCTAGACTGCGGACCTTTTCCTCCAGATTTTTGTATAAAATCAAGAATATAATTCTCACTCTTATTAATTGCCACATTCATTCACCTCTTATAGTACAACTATAACAAAGAATAATTAAAAAATCAAAAAAAATGTAAATTTTTAGTGTAAATGGTAAAAACTATTTAACATAATAAAAGTTGAAAATACCAAACTATAAATGTAGTAAGGAAAAGAGGTGATTTTTTTGAAAATAAAAAACAAATTACTACTAACTATATTTCTTCTAATAATAACTATTATACCCATAAATACACTTGCTTATTCAAATCATATTATTGCACCAGGAAATACAATAGGTATAGAAGTAAATTCCAGTGGTGTTCTAGTTGTAGGTTTTTATGAAGTTGATAATTCCTATTTGGCAAAAGACGCCGGATTCAAAATTGGAGATAAAATAGTAAAAATTAACAATATGAAAGTGAATAACATTAGTGAAATGGTAGAAGCCTTAAAACAAAACAAGAACACTCAAGTCACGTTTACCATCACAAGAGATAGTAAAGAACAGACCATAAAAATGCAATTAAAAGAAGATGAAAATAAAGTTTTAAAAACTGGTATGTATGTTAAAGATCAAATAAATGGAATTGGTACTTTAACTTACATAGATCCAGAAACTAAACGCTTTGGTGCCTTAGGTCATGAAATAATAGAAACAACAACAGCGCAAAAGTTTGAAATAAAAGATGGGAAAATATTTACAGCAAATGTTTCAAACATCAAAAAAAGTAGGGATGGAGTGGCAGGAGAAAAAAATGCAACTTACGACAAAAATATCTTGGAAGGAGAAATAGATACTAATGACATTACAGGAATATATGGAACATATCAAAAAGAAGTAGATAATTTAGAAACTTTAGAAGTTGGCACTAAAGAAGATATAAAAACGGGAAAAGCAACAATAAGAACTGTAATAGAAAATGACAAAGTAGAAGAATTTGATATTAATATCTTAGCCCTTGATTCCAACAGTAAAACTAAAAATATTCTCTTTGAAATAACAGATGAAGAACTTTTAAATAAAACTGGTGGTGTAGTTCAAGGAATGAGTGGTTCTCCAATCATTCAAAATAATAAAATAATTGGTGCTGTAAACTATGTTATTGTTAATGATACAAAGAAAGGATACGGAATTTTTATTACCACAATGTTAGAAGAAGGCGAAAAATAAAGAGGCAAAAGTCTCTTTATTTTTCTAAAAAATTATGTTAAAATAGAAAACTAAATAAGGGGATGAGGATATGAAAATTTGGACAAAAGTAAAACTAATCGATAAAAATAAAGATGTAGAGCTAATCGCAAAATCATTAACCAATTATATATATGGACATGGTCCAATCGTAGATATTGCAAAAAAATACCAAATAAAACCAGAAGATCGTAAGATCATTGATCAATACACAGCCAATAGAATAGCTGGTATTTTAATGCTATATCTAGCAAAAGATACAAAAAGGATAAATGATATTGTAAATAAATATAACTATCCCGAAGGAATCATACAAGAAATAACTCCAGAATTAGAAGGATATATAGAAAGATAAAAAAGACATCATACGATGATGCTTTTTTATTTTACAAATATAATAAAACACTTAAAAAGGATATAACCATCACTAAAACTAAAATAAGTGAAACAGCTCTAACAACGTTTTTATTCATTTTTTATACACCTCAATGACAATTATAAAATAAATAGCGAAAAAAGTAAAATGAATTTTTTCATAGTAAAAAAAATAAAAGAATAGAAATATACAAAGGAGACTAACTATGAAAAAAATAATAACAGAAATTAAACAAAATAAACTACTATTACTGCTTACCATTTTAACAGCTATATCAATCATTATCGGGATCTTGTTTCCATCTCTACTCAAAGACAACGATCAAGAATTAATAAAAAATAGCATCACAGAATTTATAAAAAAAATAAATGAAAATAAACTAAATCATTTAGAAATATTAATTTCTAGTTCTTGGAATAATATATTGATAACTATTATTCTATTGGTATTAGGAATATCTTTAATAGGAATACCAATCATTGTAATTATACATATATTTAAATGCTTTATTACAGGATTCACTATAACAAGTATCTTGATAACTTATGGTCCTAAAGGTATTATAACAGCTATAATATACAGTATTCCTAACATACTAAATACCTTGGGAAGCCTGTTAATAAGCTATTATGCTATTTCTTTTTCTATAACTATTTTTAAATGTATTTTTAAAAAAGAAAATAAAAATTGGAATTCCATAACAAAACAGTATACAAAACTAACAATATTTTTTATTCTATATTCTGTTATTATCTCTATCTTAGAAAGCTACGTAATACCAAATATTTTATATTTATTATAAAAGACGTGAATTTTTAGACTAAATGCAGGTTTATGAAGTAACATTTAATTTACAAGACTTATTGCTGCTTTGGAATATAA
>CALVYB010000038.1 GCA_944371955.1 uncultured Bacilli bacterium | reverse complement strand
ACACGTTTCTTTTTATCAGGTGCTACTGTAGCAGAATTTGACAAGCAAGGCCGTATTAATATTACCTCCCCACTAATGAACTATGCCAGTATCGAAAAAGACTGCGTTATAATCGGTACTGGTGATAGATTAGAAATATGGGCTAATGAAGCTTGGAATAACTTTTTTGATTCTGCTTCCATCAACATGTCCGATATAGCCGAAAATTTATTTAATGAAAGTGTGAATTTATAATGGAAAAACACATTAGCGTATTATTAGAAGAATCAATTTCTGCATTAAACTTAAAAGAAAACAGTGTAATTGTAGATTGCACTTTAGGCTATGGTGGACATAGTAGTTACATCTTGCAACGAATAAAGAAGGGGTTTTTATTCGCCTTTGACCAAGATAGTGAAGCAATTCGGCATAGTACCGATCGTTTAAAAGCGATTGGTACTAACTTCACTATCATTAAAAGTAATTTTGTAAATTTAAAACAAGAATTAGAAAATAGAAAAATAACAGAAGTAGATGGAATTCTGTTTGATTTAGGAGTGTCTTCTCCTCAACTAGATGATGCATCACGAGGATTCTCATATCACGAAGATGCAAAACTGGATATGAGAATGAACAGAGATAATTCATTATCTGCTTATGAAGTAGTAAATAATTATTCAAAAGAAGAGTTATCAAAAATCTTTAAAAAATATGGTGAAGATAAATTTTCAAACAATATTGCTAAAAAGATTGTCGAATATAGAACGCAAAAACCAATAGACACAACATTGGAACTAGTAGAAATTATAAAAAGTGCTGTGCCTATGAAGTTTAGAAAAGATAAACATCCAGCTAGACAGATCTTTCAAGCAATAAGAATTGAAGTAAACCATGAATTAGATGTATTAGAACCTGCTATAGAACAAGCTTTATCTTTAATTAAAGCAGGTGGAAGAGTAGCAGTAATTACATTTCATTCATTAGAAGATAGAATAGTAAAACAAATATTCAAAGAAAAATGTATGATTGATGATAAAGTAAAGGGATTACCAAACATTCCTGATGAATATTTACCAGACTTTAAATTGGTTGTAAATAAAGCAATTCTTCCAAGTGAAGAAGAACTAAAGAATAACAACCGTGCACGAAGTGCCAAACTTCGAGTAATAGAAAGAATAAAATAAGAAGGAAGGGGAAAATATGAGAAAAATAAAGAAAAGACTAAAAATGTCAAAGTTTGAAAAATTACTTTATACTTTAGCTTTATTTTTATTAGTAATTTCTCCAGTATCCATCGTTTTTTCCAAAGCTACACTAGCTAACATCAACTACGAAGTGGAAAAACAAAAACAAAAAATAGAAGAGCAACAAAAAACCAATGAAAGTTTGGCCATGACTATTAATGAATTAGCATCCCTTACAAAAATTCAAGAAGTTGCAGAAGAGCAAGGCTTGAGCTATAATAATAATAATATTAAAACTGTAACAGATGGTAAATAGGATGTGAGAAAATTGACAAAAATAAAAAAGAGAAAGAAAAATAACATCAGATATTCTAAGATAGTAATTTTTACTTCTCTTTTTTTGTTTGTTTGTATGATAGGCAGAGTGATACAGTTAGGTTTAGCTAAAGAAATAGATGGTATAAATTTAAAAGAATTGGCTAGTAAGAGAACCACTGCAACAGAAGTTTTATCAGCTGAACGCGGTAGTATTTACACCTCCGATGGAGAAGCTTTAGCCCAAAACGTATCTTCCTATAAATTAATAGCCTATTTAGATAAAAAAAGAACAACAAATAAAAACAATCCGCAACATGTAGTAGACAAAGAGAAAACCGCAAAAGCTTTAGCTCCAATTTTAGGAATGGATGAAGAGGAAATTTTAAAATATTTATCAAAAGAAGGCGTATATCAAACAGAATTTGGGTCTAAAGGAAAAGGATTGTCAGAATTAACAAAAAATAAAATAGAGGAATTAAATTTGCCAGGAATTGATTTTGTAGAAAGTTTTAAAAGATATTATCCAAAAGGAGACTTTGCCTCTTATACAATAGGGTATGCTAAAGCTGAAACAAATGAAGAGACAGGAGAAGAGAATATTGTTGGCGAAATGGGCATTGAAAAATATTATGACAAAATTCTAAAAGGCGAAGATGGTTATGTAGAGTATCAAAAGGATCTGCAGGGGTATAAAATTGCTGATACTCCAGAAAGAAGAAAGGAAGCATCTCAAGGCAAAGATATTTATTTAACAATTGATAGTCAAATTCAATTTTTTGTAGAACAAGCATTGAACAATGCTGATGTCGATTATGATTGGGAATGGTTTAATATCACAATTATGGATGCTGAAACAGGAGCATTACTTGCAACTGCAACTTCTCCTTCTTTCGACCCTAATATAAGAAATATTACAAATTATTTAGATCCAATGGTTTCATCTCCATATGAGCCGGGTTCTACTATGAAAACGTTTACATATATGGCAGCTATGGAGAATGGAGTGTATAATGGCGCAGAAACATATTTATCTGGTGTCTATACGACAACAGACGGTACCCAAATCGGAGACTGGGATCGTAATGGTTGGGGAACAATCACTTACGACAAAGGTTACGCAATGAGTAGTAACGTTGGAGTAATTAATTTAATCAACCGTCATATGACTAGTTCTATGCTAAGGGAATATTTTAAAAAACTAGGCTTTGGTAGAAAAACAGGAATTAGTTTACCAAATGAAGAAGCCGGGAAATTAGATTTTAAATATGAAACAGAAATTTATAATGCCGGCTTTGGGCAAGGTATTACAACTACACCAATTCAAAATGTCAAAGCTATGACAGCTTTAACTAATGATGGAATGCTTTTAGAACCATTTATAGTAAAAAAAATTGTGGATCCAGATACAAATCAAACAATTTTAAAAAATAAGCGTACAGAAATTGAAAGAGTAGCATCAACAGAAACCGTTCAAAAGATGATTCAACTAATGGATGATTGCGTAAATGGTATTGGAAATACTGGTAGTGGTTTTAAAATTCCAAGTGGAGAATTAATTGGGAAAACAGGGACCGCTCAAATTGCTGCCGAAAATGGTGGTGGATATTTAAATGGTAAAGAAGATATTATTTCATCTTTTGCCGGAATTTATCCAAAAAGCGAACCAAAATTAATTATCTATGCATCTGTAAAAAGACCATCTTCCGGAAGTCAAAAACCACTATCCAATGCTATTAAAGAGATTGTTAACAATGCCTCTAAATATTATGGTAATGATGATTCTACTACAACCCAAATAGATATTACGGAATATCAAGTGCCAAGTTTTATCAATCAAAAATTAGAATCAGTAAAAACAACTTTAGCTTCACAAGAAATTACATATCAAGTAATTGGTAATGGAGATAAAGTTATCAAACAATACCCTGAAAGGAATGACAAAATTACTAACCAAGATACCATTTACTTAATAACTAATGATACTAACTTAACAATACCTAATGTAGTAGGCTTATCATCCAAAGTAGCAAATAATTTATTGAGTCTTTTAGGTGTAAAAGTAAAATTAGAAGGAGTAGGGTATGTGACCAACCAAAATATAGCAGAAAATACACCCATTACAAATGGGATGGAAATTACACTTACTTTATCTCCTAAATTTAGCACGACAGAGTAGGTGATAATATGAAAAAATCTGGAAAAATATGGTTATATGCACTCGAAGTAGTAATAATTATAGTTATTGTAATCTATTTAGGGATTACGAAAGTAATTCCACAATATCAACAATCGATAGGAAGTAGTGAAAAATTATTTTCCTTTAAAAATTATGAAACGAGTGTAGAAGTGAATATAGCTTCTGGACCAGAATTCTTCTTAATTATTAATAAAAATGATGAAGTAACAAATATTTTTATAGAAAATAAATTAGCTAGTTCAATTGTCAATCAAGATATAGAAGGGAAAAAAATAGATAAAGCAATCCCGGAAATATTTCAAAAATTAATTGATTCTAATCAACTAGACTCTCAAATAATTAATATTATTAATTACAAAGATTCCATTGTATGCAAAAAAATTGTATCATTAGTCAAGACAACCTTAGAAAAAAATTCAAAAACTACACAAATTATAGAAAACACATCTACATTACAAGAGAAGGCTAAGTTGTTAAAGATTGAAGAAACAGATGATGAACAAATACTTTGGACTTTATACTTAAATTCTACCAATATAATTGATAGTATTTCCAAAGAGTTAGATTCAAATCAATTAAATATTGCAAAAGAAAGTGCTAGTATATATGCAGATAACATTTATCAAAAATTAATTACTTATATGATGAATGCTAACGTGCAAGAACAGGATATAAATAATACTGTTATGCCTATTCAATATATTCCAGGCAATAATGAGAATACTGTTTATGCCAGCAGTAATAGCTGGTACTATATAAAAAATTATAAAGTATATGCGGAAATTACAATAATTGGTAAAGAAAATTATACATTTTGTTACATGGGATCCACTATGGATAAGAAAGAGGGGATTTGTTGATGAAAAAGATAATCAGAAATAGAAATATAATTATTATAATGCTTTGTACTACCATAATTACATTATGTGTAGGATTTACGCTCACTTCTCTTAAATTAAAAGAAATAACTGCTGAAGGAAAAATTTATGATGTCGAAATTGTAAATATTCAAGAAGGAACAGCCATAAAAGGTGGAGAAGTATTACCCACCGGAATTTATGAGATAAAAGATAATGGTAAAACGGCTAATTTTACATTTAATTTATCCGCTCCAAAAGATACACTAACTTATATTATAACAATAAAAAACAATGGTAATTTAAAAGCCAAAATTGACGGTCTAGCTGAAAGCCCAGATTATCTTAACGATAACAATCAAGCTAATTCAATTTTACCAGTTTTAATTACTCATAATGATATTACAAATCAAGAATTAAATCCCAAGGAAGAAATTAAATTAATATTAACAGTAGAATTTTCAAATAGTGGTCAAGCAATGAATAAAACAGTTCCTTATGCTGTAAGCATTCTTTCATCTTATGTAGAGTAGCTCCAAATTGGAGTTTTTTTATTTAAATAATAATAAATGAAGGAGTTTTTTTATCGACAATAAACAACATCTTTGTTATAATTAAAATAATAGGAGTGAAACGAGAGATGGAAAATAAAAAAAATAAAAAACAAAAAAGGATAATTATAATACTATTTATTTTAGGAATAATGTTAACGATTGGAGGAGGAGTATTAACTTATCTATCGTCTCCGAACTACGTATCAAAAGTAGCTTTTAAGCAATTCAGTAAAAAAGCTACAGAATTAATAGAAAGTCGTATAGAAACAGGATTGGAGGATAATTACAAAAAAACAAGTAATATAAAAATAGCTTTAAATAGTGATTATTTTCAAGCATTAGCATCGATGAACCCCTCATATGCAACAATATCAAAAATATTAAAAAATTTATCTAATACAGAAAATAATATTACTATGATTCAAGATAAAGATAAGAAAAAAATGTTTTTTAATTTAGATAGTAAATTATCTGGTCAAAGTTTAATAAATACAAAATATTTAGTAGAGAATGCAACTGCTTATTATTCAATTGATGGCGTAACTAACACCTATGTCAACAATGGTAACAATAATTATTTTGAATCATTAAATTCTTCAACAACAACGAACGAAAATATAAAATATATCATTGGAAAAGTAACAGAAGCTCTTTCAAGTAACCTAAAAGAAGATTATTTATCACAATCATATACAGACAAATATAAGGTTATAACAATCACATTAACTGAAGAAAACCAAGTTAATTATATGAATGGAGTCTTAGCAGAGTTAAAGAAAGATAAGAGAGCAAATCAAATTTTAACGGGATATAATGCAAATTTTTCTAATGTAAAAATTACCGAAAAAGACGTTCAAGGAACAGGGACCGTAAAAATAAACATTTATCTGGATAAAGTATTACCTCAAGCAAAAAAATATGAGCTAGAACTAAAAAACAAAAACAAGCTAACATACTTTAAAGAAGGAGAAAAAGAAATCGTAGAAATTAAAACAGGGGAAGAAAAAGCAATTTTAGAAATAACAACCGAAGGAAATAAAAAAGAAATAAATATAAAAGATAGTAATAATACACCAGTTGGAACAATAACTATTAGCAAAACTGATACAAATTATGATTTGGTTGCAAATATTACAGACGATGAAACTAAATTAGAGTTTGGTTATAACCATCAAATTACTAATTTGAAAAAAGGAAATTCCTATGATAGCAAATCAACAGTAACCCTTAAGATAACTTCACAAAATATGATTATTTTAGATGGCACCATTATCGTAACAGGACAAACTACCAGCGATACTACAATTAATGAAGATACTTCAACTTCTGTTTTAGCAAGTAGTTTAACAGGAACACAAACCGAACTATTACAACAAAAAATAGCCTTAACTATGTTAAGCTTGATGAGTTAGGAGGGTAATAGAAAGTGAACTATATGGAACAAGCAATAGAAGAAGCTATAAAAGGGGTTAATCAACAAGATGGTGGACCTTTTGGAGCTGTTGTCATCGATACAACTGGAAAGATAATAGGAAAAGGTCATAATGAAGTCCTATCTACCAATGATCCAACAGCACATGCAGAAATACAAGCAATTAGAGAAGCTTGCCAAACATTAAATACCAAAGATTTAAGTAATTGTATAATTTATAGTACGTGCGAACCATGCCCCATGTGTTTATCTGCTATAATATGGTCTAACATAAAAAGCGTTTACTACGGTAGTACAAGAATAGACGCAAAAAAAGCTGGATTTAAAGATGATGATATATATAATTTTTTAGCAGGGAAAAATGAATTATTAAAGAAAATCGAAATAGCAAACGATTCGTGCAAAGATTTATTAGCCAATTATAATGGTGAAAGGTATTAGGTGATGAGATGACAAATAGAACAAGTACCAAAAAAACATCAAAAAAGGCCAAGAAAAGGAAAGAAAAAAGGGACATAAGTAACAAAATTTTATTAATTATTTTTTTGGTATTATGTGTTGTAGTTTTTGTTTTAGCGACAATTATGATTGCTGAAAATACAAGCAACAAAAAAGATAAATATGATATTAGAGTACCGATTACAGAAAAAGAATTATCTGATGGAATCAATATAAAAATTAATATGGAGGATGTTTTAAAAAATCAAACTAAAGAATACCGTATTCAAATAACTAATTACATACAAAACACGATTAATGATAAAGTGTTAAAATATCAAATAAAATTATCAACATCTAGTAAAAACGATAAAGTAGATATCGAATTATATAGTAGTAAAGATAATTTTGAATTATTAGACGGTAAAACCAAATTAACTGGTATTAGCCTAAAAAAAGATAAAAAAGAAACCATCACTTATACATTAAAATTAACGCAAAGACAAAATCCTACAGATAAACAGTATGTAAATGTAGAGATTGCAAAAGATTAATAATATGTTATAATAAAAGCGGAGGAAAAAATGGAAGAATTAGAAGATTTAGGAACAATTACGATCGAGAAAGATGGAAAAGAAGTTGAGTGTGAGGTATTATTTACTTTTGAGAACGAAGAATTACAAAAACAGTATATTGGATATACTGATCACAGTATTGGAAAAGACGGAAGAAAAAATATTTATGTAAGTTGTTATAATAAAATCATTGGAACAGATAAATTAGAAGATATAACAAATCAAGAAGAATTAAATATGGTAAAAGATGTATTAAACCAAATAGCAGAAAGTGAGTAAGGTGATAAATATGGAATTAGAAAGAGTGGAAGCAGAAGCTGCAGAACAACAGCAAAAAATAGCAGAACTTAAAAAACAATTAGAAGCAGAACAAGCAGCAGCAGAAGCAAATAAAGCAGCAATCAATAACTATAATCAATTGTTGCAAGATCTTTTAGAATTAGATACTTTAAAAGGGCAAGCTTCTTTAACGCCGGAAGAAACAGAGAGAATGAACGCCCTAAGTCAAGAAATAGCAAGTCTCCGAGACAGTTTACCTGAAAATCTATATACAGAAGCAATAGAAAAAGCCGATAACATAAAAAAGGAAAATGAAAGATTTGCAAAAGATAGAATATTAGAAGCGGCTTATGACAGTATGCTTAACAACATGATAACATTACGGGATTTAGAAGGCGCATCTCCAACCAATGATGAAGAAAGAGATCAGTTGGATGAGCAAAAAGAAAAATTAGAAGAAGAAATAAAGAGAGCACAAGAGATACTACCTATAGAATTTCAACGGGTAATAATAGAAGGCGTTGAACATGTAATTGCTCAGAAACAGCCAAGAAGACCGCAATCAACACCACATAATAATCCTCAAACAGAAAAAAGAACACTTGATCAAATTATGTATGAATTACTAGAAGGACTAGCACTTCGCGAAAACAGTGGTAAACAGTTAATAGCATCAAATACCAAGGTTAGCAAAAAATTTAAACAAGAAATACGTGCTGGAGGTTTATTTACTGTGATATCCACCGCTGCTTCTGCCGTTAAATCTGGATTCAAAAAAGTGGCTGGCAAATTTAGCTTATGGGCTACCAACCAACAATCTACAGTAGAGATATTAGAAGATAGGATAAATAATTTAAGTGAGGATGATTTAGTAACCATTTTGACGGAATATGTGGGAGATAAAGTAAAACAAGACTCATATCCAAGTACTTTAAACGTATTATTAAATGCTAGGGCGCAAAGATTTCTTACTGAAAAAGTACAAGAAATAAACGAACAAATATCTAGCATATATACCGACATTAACCAAAAGTTAGGAAAAATTAAAAAACTAAATGATGCTGAAATAAGTGAAAAAGCTGCTAGAATGGCAAAACAAATGATATTGAATGGCACAGCTGAACAAATAGGGGAATTAAGAGAGTTATATAACGAAGCAAATCAATACACTTTATGGGCAGAAGGATTTAATAAAGAGATGAATGAAACTCATCGCCGTCCTTTTAGCTTTGGTAAAAAGACCACTAATGATTCTGAAAGGCAACAGGAAAAAGCAACATTAACTATGCAAGAATCCGAGGCAGTAGAGCAAGGTAATGATGAAGAAGCTCTAAGAGCCTTCGTAGAGTTAGAACTTATAAAAAGAGAGGCTCCAGGTTATTCTCCATTAGTAAGGGGACAAAGAGAGGAAGTAGAACAGATATTGAATTTGACAGAAGAGTCTATGTCGCCAGAAGCTCCTCAAAGGGGTGCAAGAAGATAGCGGGTAAAATAATTAAGTCTTTTGAAGAACAGGAAACTGTTCTTTTTTTGAATTATTATATGATATAATAAGAACAGAAAAGAGGTACATTATGAAACTAGTAACAGATATAAAAGAGGCAAAATATATCACACATAGTGGTACAATGCATACCGATGAAGTATTTGCAACCGCATTTTTAGATTTATATAAAAATAATATAAAGGTATTTAGAACAACGCAAGTAGAAAAAAACAAAGTACCAGAAGATGTTATAATTTATGATATAGGAAGAGGAAAATATGATCACCACCAAGAAGACGCTATGACTAGAGAAAACGGAATAAAATATTCTTCTTTCGGTTTGTTATTTAGAGACTTCGGCAAAGATTTTCTAAAACAGCAAAAAATAAATGATGTAGATGAAGTGTTTTCTGCAATAGACAAAGAGTTAGTTGAAGGAATTGATGCAGTAGATAATGGTGTATTCCCTGACATAGTAGCATCTTTTAAAATAAAAACACTAGATGATATTATCAAAGCATGTAATCCGAGTTTTGGTAGCAATCAGGACGAAAACGAGCAATTTGTGAAAGCAGTCGAATTGGCAAAAATAATTCTTCAAGAAATGATATATAATATTGACGGAAAAGTAAAAGCCAGGAAAATCATTTTAGCAAAACTAAAAGAAACTAAGAAAGATTATTTAGAATTAGAAGAGTATATACCTTATGAAGAAACTGTACTAAAAAGTGAAGAAGGAAATCATATATTATTTGCTTTATACCCATCAAATCGTGGCGGTTGGGGTATTAAAACGATAAAAAAATCATCAGAAGATAAGACTGATAGAATACAGTTCCCAGAATCTTGGGCTGGACTAGAAAATGAAAAGCTAGAGCAAGCAACGGGAATTAAAGATGTAAGTTTTTGCCATGTTGGTCGTTTCTTAATGATATGTAAAACAAAAGAGGCTGCTTACCAAGTGCTAGAAAAAATCCTAAATACTACTAATAAATAGCATAAAAGTTGAAAATAAAAGTATTAATGCATAAAACGTTAGCTAAAATCTATATAAAAAATAATTATCAAAAAAAAGAACGTGTAAAAAACGTTCTTTTTTACTATGAAAAACATAAAAACTATTAGAGGTGGGTTATGTTTTTAAAAAAAATAGATGAACGAATTAAAATAATTTTTTTACTTTTACAATTATTATTTATTTTTGTTATTCTAAGAGTATTTTATGTACAAATGATAGACTATAAAAAATTAAACAATTATGCATCAGATTTATGGAGTCGAGATTTACCAATCGAAGCAGATAGAGGTTTAATATTGGATAGAAATGGAGTGGTGTTAGCAGACAACTTAACAACTACTTCCCTAGTATTAATTCCTAACCAAATAAAAAATAAAAAAGTGGTAACAGAAAAATTAGCCGAAATATTAAACGTTAGTTATGAAGATATGAAAGAACATGTTTACAAACAAACTTCAATAGAAAGAGTACATCCAGAAGGCCGCAGGTTGTCTTATGACGTAGCCGAAAAAATATCTTCTTTACAATTAGAAGGTGTATATCTAGTTAAAGAGGCAAAGCGTTATTATCCGTACGGAAATTTGTTATCCCATAGCTTGGGCTATGTTGGTATAGACAACCAAGGATTATCAGGGTTAGAATTACAATACGATAAATACTTAACAGGAAAAAGTGGCGCCATAAAGTATTTTTCTGATGCCAAAGGAAATAAATTAAATTTATCAGATATTTATATTGAACCACAAGATGGAATGAACATATCATTAACGATAGATATCAATATTCAAAAGTCACTAGAAAGAGAATTAGATAATATAGTAGATATGTTCTCACCAGATATGGCTTTAGCAATCGTAATGGATCCTAATAATGGAGAAATATTAGGAATGGCTTCTCGTCCAGATTACAATCCGAATAACTATCAAGACTATACGCAAGAAGTATTAAGCAGAAATTTACCTATCTGGGCATCCTATGAACCTGGGTCTACATTCAAGATAATAACGACATCAGCAGCAGTAGAAGAAGGTGTAGTAGACTTAAATAAAGATCATTTTTACGATTCAGGTAGTGTGAATGTAGACGGCTCTACACTACGTTGCTGGAAAGCAGGGGGACACGGAGAACAAACTTTTCTACAAGTACTTCAAAATTCTTGTAATCTTGGTGTCAATACAGCAACACATATAAATTTCAAGAAAGCCCTTTAAATAATCAAAAAACTT
>CALVYB010000037.1 GCA_944371955.1 uncultured Bacilli bacterium | reverse complement strand
TAAGCTACTAAATACAAATGATATCGCAAAATTGCTAGAAAAAAACACATGATTTAAATTTTCATGCGTTTATCCTGCTTTTTTGCATTTTTTTATTGACAAATTGAACACTTTCGGTTAGTATAAGAACTACCAATTCGGCATTAGGCGAATTGGTCGCTAGTATCACACTAGCCAACCCCTTTTTATTCTTTTTAGAGGTTGCCCTTCAGGGGGTGCAACCTCTTAGATGAAAAGCAAAAGAAGCCCTTTGCCGGGGGCTTCTTTTTTTTATTTGAATTCGTCTGTAAAGTTTCCGTTAATAAATATTGGTACTTCTCTATTATCTTCTGTTATACCAGTAATATTTAGATCTTTGGTACCAATCATAAAATCTACATGTGAATCGCATTTATTTAAATGATATTCATCAAACAATACTTTTTTATCTATGGTGGACCCATTTTCCACACACTCTGGGAATGAATCTCCCAAAGCTAGGTGACAGGCTGCATTTTCATCAAATAATGTTTCTAAGAACACTTGGTTACTATTTGAAATAGGAGAATCATATGGTACTAAGGCTACTTCTCCTAACATATTTGAATTTTCACAAATATTTATTAATTCTTTTAAGGTTTCTTCTCCTGTTTCAGCATGAACTTCTGTTACTTTTCCATCTTTAAAACTAATATTAAACTTATCTATAATAATATCTTGATAAGCTAGTGGTTTGGAAGAATAAACAATTCCTTCTGCTGTTTTACAGTCTGGTGATGTAAATACTTCTTCAGTCGGGAAGTTTACTAAAACTTCTTTTCCATTCGCTAAAGTTTCATTTCCTGATACAAAGCAATGTTTTTTTGGTAATCCTATTTTAAAACATGTACCATTACTACTCTCATACCTTAACTCTTTAAATTGATAACTCGTTAATTTTTTTGCTCTATATTTTAATTTTTCTATTTTTTTATCCCATATTCCGCTAGGGTCTTCTTCTTTAATACAGCATACTTCTAATATTTTATTCCATAATTTTTCTACTGGATTTTCTTCATCTGGATATAACTCTTTGGCCCAAGTTAATGTTGGGACTGCTGCGATACACCACGCTAATTCAGATTTATCTCGCATTTTATCAAATTCTTTTCGTGTTTCTAATGAATATTTAGTCATAGCACTTAATTTCTTAGAATCAACATCTTTCATTAAACCAGGTGTTTCTGATGCTAACATCAAAAAGGCAGCATTTTTCTTAGCATAAACATTCCATATTTCTTTATTCCAAAGACTAAGTTTCTTTAGCTCTTCTACTTCTAAATGCTTTAAAGCATCATGCTTCAAATAAGGATCTGCAATATCAACATATATCTCTTTTATTCCCATTTCTAAAGCAACTCTATTTACAATTCTTGCAAAATCGATTCTTTCTACATTTACACTAATAAATAAGGGGTGATTTTTTTCTACTTTTAAACATTTTTCTAGTAATACTTTGGCATATTTTTCTAATAACTTTTCCATACTCATCCTCCTATTTTATTATACACTATTTTTAATAAAAAAAATAAAGTAGTATAAACTACCTTATTTTAATCTTCGTTCTTTGCTTTTTTTGCTAAATCCTCATAATATTCATAGCGTTCTTCTGCTTCTTTTTTATTTTTGGCTAGTAGTTGTTGATGATCTTTTGATATTTTTTCTAAAGAACGATATCTATCTTCTCCAAGAATAAATTCTTCATATTGTGAGAAGTCTCCTTTACTATCCATTTTAAATTCCTTTGTTTCTGGATTGTAGTGGAAGATTGGAAAGTAACCTGATTTTGTTGCTTCTTTTTCTTCATTAATAGAATTTTTCATTCCTTTGATAATTCCTTGAGCTATACATGGTGCATAAGCAATAATAATAGATGGACCATTATAATTTTCTGCTTCTTGTAGTACTTTTACAGCTTGTTGTGGATTAGCGCCTAGAGAAATTGTTGCGACATATACATGTGGATAAGTTAATGCGATTTTAGCAAGATCTTTTTTTGCAGTTTCTTTTCCAGAAGATGCAAATTTTGCTACCGCTCCTACCCTTGTTGATTTAGAAGCTTGTCCTCCTGTATTTGAATATACTTCTGTATCTAGTACTAAAATATTTACATTTTCGTTATTTGCTAGTACATGATCAATTCCGTTATAACCAATATCATATGCCCAACCATCTCCACCTATCATCCAAACTGATTTTGGTTTGATGAAGTTCTTTAATGGTAATAATTCTTTTATTTTAGTCTCGTCAATTACTTTTAGTAATTCTTGTGCATTTTCCATATTTGGATTTTCTGCATAGTTTTTATATGTTTCTTGTTGAGACTTTTTCACGTCTTTCATATTTTCTATAATTAACTTTTTGATTCTTGATTTTACTGTTTCATCGGCAATTTTCATACCATATCCAAATTCAGCATTATCTTCAAATAAAGAGTTTGCCCAAGGTATAGAATATGGCATCGATGGAGTTGAAGCTCCATAAATAGATGAACATCCTGTAGCATTAGCAACAATCATTCTATCTCCAAATAATTGAGTAAGAAGTTTTAAATATGGAGTTTCTCCACATCCTGCGCAAGCTCCGGAAAACTCAAATTTTGGAGTTTTAAATTGACTTCCTTTTACAGTCGTTAATGGCATTACATCTTTTTCTGTTACTTCATTAAATAAATAGTTATATTCTTCTTTTAGTTTTTCTTCTTCCAACTCTTCTTTTAGTTTCATAATTAGGGCTTTAGCACCTTTTTTACCTGGACAAATATTTTCACAAAGTCCACAACCAGTACAATCTGGAAGACTAATACCAATTGTATACATAAGATTTTGATCTTTAATGTTTGCTGGAATTAATTTTTCTCTTAGACTATCTGGCGCATCCATTACTTCTTTTTCATCTAATAAGAAAGGTCTAATTACAGCATGTGGACATACTAATGAACATAGATTACAAGAAATGCAGTTTTCACTATTAAAGCATGGAACGATATCAGAAATATTTCTTTTTTCTCTTTTAGTTGTTCCAGCTTCAAATGTACCATCTGGATTTTTCATAAAACTACTTACTGGAAGTGAATCTCCTTCCATACTGCTAATTAGTTCAAACATATCCTTTTTCTTTGGAAATTCTTCTACATAGTCTACTACAGGAAGTTTTACTTGTACTAAACTATTGATACTACAATCAATTGCTTTAATATTTTTCTCTACAATTCCACCGCTTTTATTAGCAAATTTTACAGCTATACTCTCTTTTATTTTTTGGACTGTAAAATCGAAATCCATAATTTTTCCTAACTTAAAGATTAAAGTTTCCATAATGGCACTAATTTTACCTGACAATCCATTATCAGCTGCTATTTTTCCAGCATCTACAATATAAAATTTAATATTTCTGGATTGTAGAATCTTTTTATCATGTGATGTCATTTCTTTTAATATTTCATCTTTATTTTTATTGGTATTTAGTAAGAAAATACCGTTCTTTTTTATCTTATCTAGCATTTTCATTTTCTGGAGATAAGATTCTTTTGTACAAACTACCATACTTGGATTTTCTACATAATAAGTAGCTTTGATTGGTTTATTTCCCATTCTTAAATGTGACATAGTAATACCGCCAGATTTTTTAGAATCATATTGGAAATATCCTTGAACATAAGCTCTTGTATAAGATCCTGTTAATTTCATAATGTCTTTACAAGCACTTACCATACCATCACTACCGTAACCATAAACTAAAAATTCTACATTTTGACTTGGTAGGCGGAAATCTTTATCGTAGTCAATAGAAAGATTGGTTACATCATCGTTAATTCCCACAGTAAAGTTTGTATGAGCATCTTTTTTATCCATGTAGTCATAGATTCCTTTTATCATGGCTGGAGTTGTATTTTTACTAGAAAGACCATATCTTCCTCCTAATACTTTTACCTTTCCTTCCACTTCTTGAATTGTTTTTAGTACATCTAAATATAGAGGTTCTCCAGATGATCCTGGTTCTTTTGTACGATCTAACACGACTATTTTTTTTACTGATTTTGGTAGTACTTTTAAAAAGTATTTGGCACTAAATGGACGATATAGATGAACTTCTAATAATCCCAAATCGTTTCTTTTCTTTCCTAAATACTCTAAAGTCTCTTTAATCGTTTCACATACACTTCCCATTGCTACAATTACTTTGTTAGCAGTTTCGCTTCCGTAATAATTAAATGGCGCATAGTTTTCCCCTGTTATTTTATTAATTTCTTGCATATAATCATTTACTATATCTGGGACTTTGTCATAATATGTATTTCTTACTTCGGTTGCTTGGAAATAAATATCCTCATTTTGTGATGTACCTCTAGTTACTGGTGAAGCTGGATTTAGAGCTTTGTCTCTAAATTCTTGTAATGCTTTTTTATCAATTAAGTCTTTTAATTTATCTGTATCTATTACTTCTACTTTTTGTAATTCATGGCTTGTTCTAAATCCATCAAAAAAGTTTACAAAAGGAACACTTCCTTTGATTGCTGAAAGATGGGCTACTCCTGTTAAATCCATTACTTGTTGTACAGAAGATGATGCAAGCATAGCAAATCCAGTTCCTCTTACGGCATAAATATCTTGATGATCGCCAAAAATTGATAATGCATGTGTTGCTAGTGAACGTGCTGCAACATTAATTACACAAGGCAATAGTTCTCCAGCTATTTTGTACATATTTGGTATCATTAATAATAGTCCTTGACTGGCTGTATACGTTGTAGTTAAACATCCGGCTTGAAGTGAACCATGAACCATACCAGCTGCTCCGGCTTCTGATTCCATCTCTACTACTTTTACAGGCATGTCAAAATAATTCTTCTTTCCTTCATTAGCCCATTTATCTGTTAACTCCGCCATAGGAGATGCTGGAGTAATCGGATAAATTCCGGCAACATCAGTAAAATTATATGATACATAGCTACAAGCTTCATTTCCATCCATTATTTTCTTCATCTTGTTTCCTCCCTTACTCTTTCATTATATCTTATTTTTCTTACTTTTTCATTAAAAAACTGTGTAGATTTCTCTATACAGCTCTTGGTCTTTTCTTTTTATAAATGGGATTTTATATAATTATAAATTTTATTATATGTATCATTCGTATAATGAAGTCCATCTTGAGTAGAATAACCGTTAGATTTTAAATAGGAATTGGTATCTATATAGCTCACATTTGATAAGCCTTTCTTTAATTGTTGGTTAAAACTATCTATGTCTCTATTTAAAGTGCTATAGCTTCCTTCTGTTGGATTCACAGACACAAAGTATGTACGTGCTCCTTTGGAAGACCAAGCAGATGCTTTCTCATTAATATATGATATATAGTTAGCAGGTTGATATAAATCATTTACTCCCATTAAGATGATTACGGCCGAACCATTTCCTATGTTTGCTTCAATATTCGGTACTCCACTAGACTTCATCCAATCTAATCCTGCTGATTTTTCTCCACTCCAAATATCGTTTCCACCAACTGCTGAGTGCATCCCAACCGTTCTTGAATCTCCTACAAATATTAAATTAGTTGCTGAAGTGGTAGTAGTGCTTTGATTAGAATCATCCGAAGTGTTCACGATGCTTTGCTTTGGGTCATCTGATATATCTACATAAGTATGATTTCCTGATTGCACTATCTGTTCAGCATTATTCCAACATTTAGCTAAATCAAATGATTCATCGGCTAAGGACATAGTCAAATTAACTAAAAATGGAACCAGAAATAATATTACTAAAGCCATTAAACTGTTTTTTAATGATGCTTTATATTTTTTTTCTTCAGGATTCGTCATTAATTTTATAAAGCAAACAGCTAAAGATACCATTGCAAGAATCGGACCAATA
This sequence comes from uncultured Bacilli bacterium, assembly GCA_944371955.1. Taxonomy (GTDB): domain Bacteria; phylum Bacillota_I; class Bacilli_A; order RF39; family UBA660; genus Faecimonas. The sequence goes on along the minus strand of CALVYB010000037.1, from coordinate 6,383 downwards.
ATTTGAATTAAATTTACAATAGTTTTAGTAATATTTAATAAATTGGCAATTCCTATGTTTCCACAAGAATCAATAATATCTTGACTAATTCTTTCATATGCTAAAATATACATATTATTCCTTCTTTCCTAATTCTTTTACATATACCAAATAATATGTTCCTTCTACTGGAACAGTTTGATACTCTTTTCCAAAAACATGCTCAATTCCTCTTTTGGATGCAATATTACCATATTCGCATGCTATGACTATTTTGTTTATGTTGTATTCCTTTATGATTTCTATTGTCATTTTTAATATTTCTTTATAATACCCTTTATTTCTTTCTGTGGGTCTTATATCAATCCCAATATGTCCATATACTTCCCCATGAGGATAAGCTAATGAGTGTCTAATATCGAGTAAGGCAATTAATTTTTCTTCTGTTTTGGTTAATACTAGATAAGTTGTACATCCAACTTGATTTTTTTTAAGTTTTTCTTCTCGGCTTAAATTTTCCTCAGCTTTAAACCAATCATAGAAACTTTCATATTCACTATATGATTTACCTAATATTAGTGAACAATCACCAGCTTCTATTTTTTCATTTACGGCATAATGTTCTTTAGCAAAGTCTGTTAAAAGATTTTTATCAAAAATAGATACTGGTCTCATATATAATTCCATTTTATCACTCTTTTTTATTATATCATAATTATTCTTTTACAATCCAAAATGTTGACATATCTCTTAAACCATTTGTTCCTCCAGCTACGGGAGTATTAATTATTTTATTGCTAATCACTAATTCGCTAGATGATCCGCCATCTAGATTTGCTGCATTGTAAGCCCCATAATTTTCCATAATTTCAGTCAAATCTCCCATATCTGCTCCAATACTACTAGGAAGTCGACCATTGATTACTAAGAATAAAACAATTCCATCTTTTCTTTGACCAATAGCTGTACGTGGGGCGATTCCCCAACCACCATTTCCTTTAATAAATGAACTCTTGCCATTTACAATTAAAAATGGTCCAAATTCAACAGCATCGCGATATCCAACCTCTATTGCTTCCTCTTTAGTCATTTTTCCTAATACTAATTTATTTTCTTTAGTAAAACCGATAAAGCCACCGCCCATGTTGGCATCTTGAAAATCACTTACGATTTGTCCATTTTGAATTACTGTTCCATGCGGAATAGCCCCATTTGAATTCCAATCAGGATCATAAAAACCGCCTGCATTCATGGCAATTATAGCATTTTCTCTTTTTGCCACATCAGTGATTGCTTCTCCCCTTTGACCTAAGTATTGAGTTGTTGCAATTGATATTTTAGAAGGATCATAGATTGCTACTAAAAATCCTTGATATCCTTTTCCACTAACGTTAATTACTTTATATAAATCATTACCAGGATCTTTTGTTAATATTTCTTTCTCATATTTATTTTTGTAAATCATCATGTTACTTCCATATTTTCTAAACGAGATTAAATCTGGATCACTGACTTCTCCTACTTCAATAATTTTATTTGACTCTAGTACTTTTTGTATCGTCTCGTCGCTATAAAACCAGGTAGCTAAATACTGATGGGACATGGTTGTCATAGCACTTGTAATCCAAAAATTACGAAACCCTGGCCAAGGGCCATAGAATAAAAATAAAAGTGTAGATATTCCTACTACAAAAGCACTTCCGCCAATAAGCAAAAGTTTCTTTTTTAAACTCCACTTTTTCTTTTCTTTAACTCCTTGTGTAGAAGGAATACTATGTAGTGGTGTTACTTCTTCTTTTTTACTGCTTTTTTTCATACACTAAAAGTCTTCCTTTCCTGCATATTTTTTATCCTTATTAAAATCAATATAGTTTTTAGTTGTATTGTATTTTTGAATAGGAGGAATTCCTGTGTTATTTTCTACATTATACTTATTATACTCTTCAATATTTTGATTAACTTGAACAATATCATTCATAAAATAATTTACCATTTCTTCATAGGAAAGAGCATAGGTTTTACATTTGGTGTTGATATCTGATTCAGGGAAATAAATATCTCCACAACTGGCTTTTAATTTTTCAGCTATTTCTTCCATTTCATCTAACTTTTGTTCATATTTTTCTAATTCAATTAAACAATTATTTATACTTAAATTTAAGGTTTCAAAATAAAGTTCAGCAAAAACATTATCATACAAATTATCTCTTGTACTGCTAAAATTACTTGCTTCTCTTTTAAATACTTTATAAGTTTCATTGACTTCTTTCATTCTTTTAGAAACTTCTTCTTTATCTGCACTAAAACTCATTGTGAAATTTGTAATAAGACCGGCTATAATTAAAAAAATTCCTAGGACGAATAATATCTTTACTTGCTTTGTCATTTTATCTCCTACCTTGTCAGTTTATATCGTATCATTTTTTTACTTTTTTGTATAGAGAGTTACTATATAGTTGACAAGTTTTCGACAAAAAAGGATGCTTTAGGCATCCTTTTTAAATATAAATATTTTACTAAAAATATAATTTGCTACAATTACAATGACATTCATTAATATTTTGGATAACATTTTTCCTAACTTCATTAAACTAATACATACATACATTCCCGCCATATCTATTCCTAAGGATAATATTCTAAAGAAGAAGAAGGATAATATTTCTTTCATTATTACTTTCTTATCTAATGATTTTGAGTTAAATACAAACAACTTGTTTGTTATAAAAGCAAATAACACTGATAAAAACCAAGCAATGAAGTTGTTGATATAAACATTCATGCCAGTCTTATCTAATAAATAAAAACTAATAATATTTACTAAGGTTGTTAATACCCCAAAAAAGCCGTACCATAAAATTTCTTTTACTTTGTTATACCAAGAAATATGGTTATCTTTTTCTATCAAATCATCTATCAAATCTATCATATTGACTGTATTTGATTTAAATTTTTTGGGTTTAAATTTTTTTGCTTTATTAATTGTTTTTCCCACTTGATTAAAGTCTTTTAATTCTAATAAATAACCATCTTTTTCAAATTCTTTAATGATTTGTTTTTGATGATCATTGACATGTTCTTTATATTTTTGTAATCTTGCGGCTGCTATTACTTTTTTTCCTTTTTTTACGGCAGTTATAATGGATCCAACTCCACCGTGAGTAATTAATATATCACAATCATCTATATATTTATTAAATTCATCTGGACTAATCAAGTCAAAGATATTCATATTTTCTGATTCATATTTGGTATTTCCCGCTTGTACTATTACTTTTTCTTTAATTTCGCCTTTTTCAATAGCTTTGTCTAATGCTTTTAGTAGTCTTGTAAATTGTTTATCTTGAGTTCCCAAAGTTACGAATATCATTAATAAATCCATCCCCCATCTATTGCTTTTGGATATACCTTTTTCATAGACGGCCATTGTACGATAAAATGATCCGCAAAATGGTATATTAAGTTTCCTGTGGAAGTTTTTGTTTTGATATTAGCGAATGTTTCAATATAAATAATTTTACTACCCAAAATTTTTCCTATACAGCACATAGGGCCTGCAGTATGTGTTCCAGTTGTAACAATATAATCTGGATGAAATTTTATGTAGTAATATAGGCTTTTAAAACATGTATAAAGTAATTTAAAAAGATAAGTAACTAAATGCAATTTTGTTCCATATACTAGATATCCAACTTTTCCTGGATACTTTTCTTGTAAATTTAAATTTGATTTAGTTTTTTCTGTAATGATATGATAATCATATTTATCAAACATTGGACTTAATTGCATAAGTTCATTTAAGTGACCTCCAGTAGATGAAATAAATAATACATTTCTTTTCATATTTAATCCTTCTTTTCTAGTAAATTATACCAAGATTCTTCAACGACTTCTTTGGTGTATTGCTTGATACTTTTTCTGGCTTCCTTGCCTATTTCTTTTCTGATAGTGTCTTTCTTCATTAAATCTTCTATTTTTTTTATCATTGCATTAGCATTTCTATTTTTTATTAAGTAGCCATTTTTTCCGCTGCTAATGATTTCTTTAGCTCCTTCTGCAGATGAGAAAGCAATACAAGGAAGTCCATGGGACATAGCTTCTAATAGCACAATCCCAAAAGATTCAGTATGTGATGTCATTACATATAAAGCTGATTGATGTAGCATTTTATCTATATAATCTTTTGATCTAAAGCCATGTAAAGTTATTTTTTCTTTTAAATTTTTGTTTTTAATATACTCTTCCAAATGTTCTCGTTCTGGTCCATCACCTATGATATCCAAATGCCAATTTTTATGTTTTTTTGATAACTGATTAAATATTTTTAATAAGTCTATATATCCTTTTTCCTCAGAAAGTCTTCCAACTGAAATAATATTATTACTTTCTAACGAAGCTAATCTTTTAGGTATACTATCTAACATATTTGGTATGTAGACACATTGACATTTATATTTTCTTAACTTCTGAGTGTAATACTTTTTCAAATCTTTCGATACTAATACAAAATAATCTAAATTTTTACTACTTCTTACTACATCAATGGCATATTTTTCATTATTATGATGATGATTATGCTCCCAGCCAATTTTTACTACATCAGGTTTAGCATACATCGATAACCATTCATTTAAAAATGTTCTAGTAGAAATTATAACATCAGCATCACTTTCTATGATTGCTTTTTTTGTAACAGAAAAGCGTCTTGGATACATAAATATTCCGTTAATAGAATCTTTAAAAAAACTTAAAAATTTTAGTTTTGAAAAATAGTCTGTAGTTAATTTTTTTGTTAATTTAATAAAGTGGCCATGAAATAATAAGTTTTTATAGCTTGCTACTCTGATTGGAAGATCACTATCAATTAAATATGTTATCTTTACTCTATCATCAATATTAAAAGATGGCTTATCATACAATTTATAAATACAAATAATTTCTACTTTATATTTCTCACATAGAATATTAGCTAAAGCTGCGATGGACTTTTCTACTCCTCCATAACCTAAATGTAACGATAATATTGCGATTTTTTTCATCCTATCACCCAATAGCATTATAGCATTATTTTGTTGAAAAAAAAAGAAAAGGCTACAATTTCAGCCTATTCTTTGATTCTTTTTTTAAATTTTGTACGAAATCAAACAAAAATATAATTGTTAATATAACTGCCGGTATTAGAACCACAGTATAAAATCCTTGTTGTGATAATAAATATGCTAAAATTGTGCCCATAAAAGGAATTGTCATTTTATAAATACCCAAGATGCAACTATCATCAATATTTTCTATCGTTCCATCTTCTTTTTTTAAAGAATAGATATTTTTTCCTTTACTATCTTTGGCAATGGCTACAATTTTATTAGTCCGTATTGCCATGTTTCCCTGTTCTAAAGTGGCATAGGAAATAATATCATTTTTTTTAACTTGTTTCTTACTTTTTTTAGAAATGACTAAATCTCCTTTTATTGTCTTTGGTTTTAATATATTATTTTCTACTGGTACTAATATGCTATTTCCAATTTCTATTACTCCTGTTTCTGATATATGATTTGATATGATTAAAACTGCTATTGCTATTGTAGTAATAACTACATATATGGTTAATACAATATTTCGAACCATATTCTGATAAAGAAAAAAAGCCTATCGCTTTTTATCCTTTTATTGTCCCATATTTGTAGGTTGAGACACCACTGCAGTTGGTTGTTGTGATACAATTGTTGGTTCTGGTGTCGGAGTTGTTACAACTTGTTGCTGATTTGGACCTACAAGATTAGAAATTGGAATAGATTGTGTATTTTCTAATGGGTTTGCTCCTCCATAAATTTGATGTGGAGTTTCTTGAATATTAATCTCTGGAACGATTGGATTTGCTCCCCCATAAATTACTGGTTGAGGTGTAGCTTGTTGCTCTACTGCTGGAGTTGGAACAATTGTTTCTACAACTTGGGCTGCAGGTGTTTCCATTGTTGGAACTGTTGGAGTTGGAGCAATTGTTTCTACTACCGGAGCTACAGGTGTTTCCATCATTGGAACCGTTGGCTCTACTACTGGAGCTACAGGTGTTTCCATCATTGGAACTGCTGGCTCTACTACTGGAGCTACAGGTGTTTCCATCATTGGAACTGCTGGCTCTACTACTGGAGCTACAGGTGTTTCCATCATTGGAACTGCTTGCTCTACTACTGGAGCTATAGGTGTTTCCGTCATTGGAGCTGCTTGCTCTACTACTGGAGCTACAGGTGTTTCCGTCATTGGAGCTGCTTGCTCTACTACTGGAGCTACAGGTGTTTCCATCATTGGAACTGCTGGCTCTGCTACTGAAGCTACAGGTGTTTCCATCATTGGAGATGCTTGCTCTACTACTGGAGCTATAGGTGTTTCCGTCATTGGAGCTGCTT
>CALVYB010000036.1 GCA_944371955.1 uncultured Bacilli bacterium | reverse complement strand
GGTCGGGAAGACAGGATTTGAACCTGCAACCCCTTGGTCCCAAACCAAGTGCTCTACCAAGTTGAGCCACTTCCCGAAAATGGTGCGCTCGAAGGGATTCGAACCCCTGACCTTTTGGTTCGTAGCCAAACACTCTATCCAACTGAGCTACGAGCGCATGTCACGTACCAAATTTATGTAAATTTTAAATACTAACAAAATGGTGGCTCCAGCGGGAATCGAACCAGCGACACAGGGATTTTCAGTCCCTTGCTCTACCGACTGAGCTATGAAGCCAAATGGCGGTCTCAACGGGACTCGAACCCGCGATCTTCTGCGTGACAGGCAGACGTGTTAACCAGCTGCACCATGAGACCAAATTGGTTGCGGGAGAAGGATTTGAACCTACGACCTTCGGGTTATGAGCCCGACGAGCTACCGAGCTGCTCCATCCCGCGATATAATGGCGGAGGAAAAGGGATTCGAACCCCTGCGCCGCTTGCACGACCTCCCGGTTTTCAAGACCGGTCCCTTCAACCAGACTTGGGTATTCCTCCATATGCTTTTACAAGCAACAAAATGATTATAACACAATATTTTTAAACATGTCAACTATTATTTTAAATAATAGTATATATTTTATAAAAAAACTCATCGACTAATAATAGTAATGAGTAATTTTTAAAATGGTGCCTAAGGCCGGACTTGAACCGGCACGAGGGTTGAATCTCGCAGGATTTTAAGTCCTGTGCGTCTACCAATTCCGCCACTCAGGCATGGTGATCTGTATGAGATTCGAACTCATGACCCTTTGATTAAAAGTCAAATGCTCTACCGACTGAGCTAACAGATCATACATAATGGCTGCCTCGGTTAGATTCGAACTAACGCATGTCAGAGTCAAAGTCTGATGCCTTACCACTTGGCTACGAGGCAATACAGTGGTGGAGAGGAATGGATTCGAACCATTGAACCCGAAGGAACAGATTTACAGTCTGTCGCGTTTAGCCTCTTCGCTACCTCTCCAAAAAAAATGGTGCCGAAACCAGGACTTGAACCCGGAACCTACTGATTACAAGTCAGTTGCTCTACCAATTGAGCTATTTCGGCATGGTGGGCGATATAGGACTCGAACCTATGACCCCCTGCTTGTAAGGCAGGTGCTCTAACCAACTGAGCTAATCGCCCGAAATGTCAGTTGACAGTATTAAATATACCAACATTTTAAACATTTGTCAATACTATCAACTAATTTTTTTAATTTTTTTGCATTGTAGATAAAATTTCTTGTTTTTTATCAATAATCCATTGCGGTAATGCAGCTTGTAACGTACTAAAGCCTTTAGTAGTTTCTATAATTTTTTTTCTCTTTTTCTTTGTAAATTTATAATCAATGTTTTTAATACTCAACTTTACATGATAAGAATCCAAATCACTATCATCAATAACTAAAGCTTTAATAGTTTCTCCAACATAAACATAATCAGAAGGATTTTTTACAAAAAAATCAGAAATTTCAGAAATATGTATTAAGCCACTATAATATTCATCAAGACTAACAAAAATTCCATACTTTTCAATGCCAGTGACACACCCTGTTACAATTTCTCCTTTTTTATATTGATTCATCAAAACACTTCCTACTTATTAGTATAACATTAAATTTTAACATTAACAAGAATAACAAAATATAGTTTACGCATTAACTAAAAAAAGGTATAATGGAACTAGGTGATTTTATGAAAAAAAATATAGAAGAAAAAATTAAATCAACAATTGAAAAAATCAGACCATTTTTAATAAATGATGGTGGTGATATAGAATTTGTAAAATATGAAAATCAAATAGTATATGTAAAACTAAAAGGGGCATGCGAAGGATGTCCAATGATGGATATAACAATCAAAGATGGAATTGAACAAATATTAATCAATGAAATACCAGAAATAATAGAAGTGAGAAATGTATAACATTTCTCATTTTTTTATCCATTCAATAGCAGGAATTTTAACATAAAAAGAAATAGTTTGATAAATTTTTTGTAAAAATAAATAGTAATCATCAACCAAAAAAATAACTTTACTGAGTTCACTCTCTTCACTTTTTTTGCGAATAATACAATCATAAATATCAAAATAATAAGAAGGAAACAGCAATCTAGAAAATAATAAAATATAATCATTATAATGAAGATTTAACTTTTCAAAAAATTCAGTAAAAGAAAAAGATTTATAATTATCAGAAAAAAATAAAAACTTAATATATTCAGCAACATCTCTAGCATAATAATCAATAGTAACATTCAATGGATTAAAGTATTTAGAAAAAGAAATTCGTTCATGGCACAAAAATAAATTCAAATTATTTAAAGATTGCACATTATATAAAAAATAAGAAATAGCATTTTCAGCCAAACCAATAAAATAATTAAAGCTTTCACAAATCAAAGGATAGACTTCATTAATATGTTGAAACTGATATTCATAATAATCTACTTTTTTACTCCATAAATAATTCCAAAGAATAGAAGAATCAAAAGAAACCAAACTAGATACATTAACAGGATGTAAAAGATCTTCTATAATATTATAATTTTCATTACAATGTAACAATAAAACATACCAACTATTAGAGATGTTGGTAAACACTTTCCCATAAATATTATTAATTACTCGATACCCTTTAGTATAATTAACTTTTTGTAACACATTAAATATCCTACTACTTTTTTCTATATTTTCTACTAACTCTAAAGAATATAATTTATTATCACTTGTAAAATAATACGCTTCCTTTTGTACAAAATTATCTATATTTTCCAATCCATAATAATATAATACATGCTCTTTCATAGTTAAAACATATGAATAAATGTAAAAAAAAAGAATAGAAAACTATCCTTTTTAAGCTACTTTAGAATAAGTTTTAAAAGATGTATCTTCAGCAGGAACGTCAGCTAAAATTGCTCTAAGTTCTCCTACTTGTTCTTCATTTGTTCCAGCAGCGGCATCTATTTTACGTGCTTCTTCCATACGTTTCTCTGCTTTAACACGAAGTCCTTCCGCTTCTTTCATAGTATCTGCAATACTACCTTCCATCTCTGTTAAATAAGCATAGGCCTTCGCTTTAGCTTCCTCTAATGCTTTATTTGAGCTAATATATCTTGATTGAGCTTCCTCTAAAGCCTGACCACTAGCTATGAAAATCTTTTCTGCTTCAGCTTTTCTACCAAGACTAGCTTGTTGTGCTCTTTGACATTCCCCTACTCTAGCCAAAAGTTCTTTTAAATCATCATTGGCAGTGGAAGGAAATTGAACAATATTTGAAGCTGGCTCTTCCATCGATTCGGATGCAACAGAAAAATCTTGAAATAAAAATCTTCCTCGTTCTCGTACTGGTACAACAATAGGCATCTCACGTTTCATCTCAGGAAAAACCTGTTTTTTCTCATTAGAACCAAACAAGCCATTATCAGAAAGCATATTAGTTGGCAAATTATATTTCTCAACTTTAGCTTTAGCTTTAGCATAAGCAGCTCTTTTCACATCATTATTATTAGTGGTCGAAATAGATTCAAAAGCATCATCTACTTTACCTTGGATTGTATCAGGTGCTAATTCAGTAGAACTTGTAACATTTTCTACAGCAGAATCACCATCCGAAAAACTTTCTGAATTTGATTCTGAAAAGACTGAATCTAAAGTAGTTGGAATCATTGGCGTATGCTCAACTACGCTCTTATACATTGGATCGGTTAATCGAATTACCTGATTACCTAATTTTGATATTGATTGATTAATATATGGACTACAACCTTCCATAGTAACGTTTTCTAAAACCGTATTACTTTTCATATCTGCACTTGGTGTTGATACAGCGACAGCTGACTTTTGTTCTTCTTGTCCATTTTGACTAACAGATTGTGGGAATGAAATAACCTTTGCTTGTACATTGCAATTAGAAGTATCACTAAGTTTAATCTTTTTTGGAGGTTCACAACAAACTACTCCTTCAACTCCACAATCCCGTTTTAAAATAACATTATCCATTTTAAATTCCTCCTACTATTCACTTTTAGCAAGTTCTCTTAAAACATCTTTAATACGATTCCATTCTTCTTCGCTTTCAACACCTAAAAGTTTAGCTTCACCACTTGAACGATCAACATTAGAAACATATATCGTAATATTGTTATCATCATCACGTTCATTTTTTGTATAAATTACATATTCTTTTTTATTATCTTTAAACTCAAAAGCAAAAACAACTTCTACTTCCTCGTTAGATCCATCTTCAGAAACTATTCTCATTGTTTTATTTTCATTCATAATAAATAAGTCCTCCCTTTATTATCCATATAATATAATTATATCGTATTTAGAAGAAATTACAACTATTTTTTAGGAAGTTTTTTTAACAAGAAAGTTTTTGAGCCATAATTACAATACTCTATAATGTACTTATTTAAAAACTGAATATCATTATATCTCTTTGCATTTTTACTGTTAGATTCATAAAAACCTTTTAATCTAACTCTATCGGCGGCAAAATCACCAAAGATATAATCAAAATCATCAAAGTAATCTGTAAAATAATCTTTTATTTCTTCATAATTAAAACAATTATCATCACGAACCAATTCATAATATTGTCCTCGAATTTCATATTTTTTCATCATAACACCTCTAATTAATTATAACATACCAATCAATTAACAGGAAAAAAAGTAGTCTGTGAACTTTTATCAATAATCCCACCATAGTAATTAGGAACTACCCCAGAAATAATTTTAAGACTTAAAGGGGCCTCTATCTTGACAGTAGCAACCTCCGAGGACTTAGGTAAAGAAATCTTTTCTTTAATTTCAACATGTATATAAATTTCTAATAAAAGATTATTAATTCCATAGCTAGTAACCTTAGTCTTTAAATTACTACTAACTTGACCAAGAAAAGACATTTTAACAGGAATAATAGGACCAAGATTAGCTAAAAAACCATTCCCACTTAAAGAGCCAAGTGGAATTTCACATACAATACCAGAATCAATAAAACGATAATCAATTCCAGTTAAAGAAGACGATAAAAACAATTGATTAATATTGCCCTCCTCCAAATTATAAAGTTTGGAATAAATACTTTGATTAATCTTTTTCAACAAAAGATTCACTTTTTCGGTATTATAATCAATCATTTCCACCTCATTTTTATCATTCTTTGTAATAAAAAATAACGAATCATTAATTTCTTGAGTAAGTAAATCATTTATAGTAGAATCAACAACATTCGAAGTAATTCTTTCCACTTCACTGCTTAAATAATTAACTAGAATGGGATTTACTCTTTCACCCAACAAAAAAAGAAAAAAGAAAGAAACTAAAACCGAAAGAAAGAGACAAAGTAACATTTTTTTACAAAAAGTCATTTTCTATTTATATTTACTAAAATAACGTCTTCACCAATTTTAGTAATATCTTTCCATAAGATTTTAGTGTCATTTCCTCTATTAAAATTAAACAAAGATTTACCAGACTCAATAATTAAAGATTCAATATGTCCATCCATCATAATATTAACATCTATAATATTGCCAACATTTTTCCCATCGACAACTGATATAATCGTCTTATTTTGCAACTCTGATAACAGCATATGACAATCACCTAATAAAATATATGCATACTACTTTAAAACTTTCTTTAATTGTTTAATTGCTCCTTTTTCAATTCTAGAAACTTGAGCTTGGCTAATTTGTAACTGCTCTGCAATCTCCATTTGGGTTTTACCAATAACAAAGCGCTCATCTAAAATAAATTGCTCCCTTTCCTCCAATCCACTTATCGCCTCATCCAAAGCAACTCGCATAGAAACAATACTACTATTAGCCTGCTTATCCTCAATTTGATCTGCTAAATAAATAGTATCTCCACCGTCTGAATAAATTGGTTCAAACATACTAACAGGATCACGTAAAGATTCTAAAGCTTGAATAACATCAAACAAATCAACACCTAATTGATCAGCTACTTCTTCTAAACTTGGCTCTTGACCAGTTTTATTATAAACAGCTTCTTTATACTTCAAAGTTTTATAAGCAATATCTCGAAGAGAACGACTAACACGAACACTATTGTTATCTCTTAAATATCGTCTAATTTCACCTAGAATCATTGGAACTGCATAAGTAGAAAACTTCACCTCATGAGACAAATCAAAATTATCAATTGCCTTTAATAAACCGACACATCCAATCTGAAATAAATCATCCATATTTTCAACTCGATAATGAAATCTTTTCAAAATGGATAATACTAATTTCAAATTACCTTCAACTAACATTTCTTTAGCTAGTTCATCTCCTTGTTTAAATTTTGTAAACAATGCATTCATTTCCTCATTTGTAAGCACAGGAATATTACTAGTATCTATACCGCTAATTTCCACTTTATATTTTGACATAAAAAACTCCTTTCATTTCTCTTAAGAGAAAAAAAGAGAGTTTTTATTCAAATATTATGGATTTTAACCCACAAGTATTAAAAAAAGACCATTTAAATCATTTATAGACGATTAAGAAACCAATCTAAAAATGCAAATCATTAGTTTTCTATAGAGCAGTAAATGCTCCTCACTAATTTTCCTATATTTATCTTCTAAAATTAAAAAAGATAATTACTTATAATAATTATCCAAAAAAGAAATTTTATTACTATCTTTTTTAATTCCTAAAATCGTTTCAACGTTTACGTTTTCAGAAGATTTAAAAATATTAGCGCCAATATTAGGATATTTGCTTTCCAATTGTGATATTAATTTTTTCATTTCTAAACGTTTAGAATCAGTTTTAGAAGAGTCAGTAAACTTACAAGCACAGTTAATAAATTGTAATTGATTATATGCAGCCCACTTCATAATAGAACTCTCCCTTATCAAATATAATGGCCTAATCAATTCCATATCTTGAAAATGTGAGCTCCATAATTTAGGAGGCATACTTTTATATTCTCCACCATAAAAAATAGACAACAATATAGTTTCAATAACATCATCGAAATGATGACCAAGGGCAATTTTATTACAACCAAGCTCTTGCGCACGAGCATACAAAAATCCACGTCTCATTCTAGCACATAAATAACACGGTGATGAAGTTTGTTTATCAACAACATCAAAAATATTAGAATCAAAAACATGAATATCAATACCTAAGATTTTAGCATTATTTAATATCTGCTTATATATATTAGAACGATAGCCAGGATTCATCACAATATAACAAAGCTCAAAGTGAACTTTACCATGTTTTTTTAACTCCTCCATACACTTAGCTAATAACATAGAATCTTTTCCACCAGAAATACAAACAGCAATCTTATCGCCTTCTTGAATCAACTGATAATCTCTAACAGCTTTAGTAAAAGGTCTCCAAATATCTTTACGGAATCGAGTTATAATACTCCGCTCTATTTCCTGTTTTCTAGTTAACATTTAATCTCCCCCTTACCAACAATAATAAACATACAAATTATATCGTAATAAAAAAAGAAAAGCAAATAATAGCTTTCTATCTTTCTAAATAATCTGCACCTTTATGCCCAGCATCAGATGGTTCTTCAAATAATAAACCTTTATAATTTTGTTGACGCAATGCTTCATAAATAACAATAGCCGCACTATTTGAAACATTCAAAGCTCGAACTCCATCAGTCATAGGAATCCGAAGACAATGTTCCAAATCTTTTTGTAATATTTCTTTTGGTATACCTGTAGACTCTTTACCAAAAATAAAATACAAGTTTTCTTCTTTAGAATTACTGTAATCAAAACTACTATGAGGTTTTTTACCATATCTAGTAAAGTAATAATATACTCCTGGATTTTTAGCTACAAATTCATCAAAATTTTCATATACACAATATTCAAGTTTATCTAAATAATTAACCCCTGCTCTTTTTAAATGAGTATCATCTAACTGAAAGCCAAATGGCTTTATCAAATGTAATTTAGTACCTGTAGCAACGCAAGTACGCATAATATTCCCCGTATTTTGAGGAATTTCCGGTTCAAATAAAACAATATGATTCATAATTACACTCCTAATGAAAAGGAAGATTACTCTCCCTCTTGTTGAATTTTATTTAATTTTATAAAGTGCTCTGTTTCCGAAATAGTCAATCTTTCTCCTCTATTGGCCTGTAAAATACTATTGACTTTCCCTTCTTCGAATACAACAAAAGCAGGATAATTTTTTTTCAAAGAAATTTTATAAGGGTACTGAGAATTAAATTTATCGACAAATTCACTTTGATCAACATCACTCAAATTAACATAAATAATAGCGCTTTGTAATTCCTCTTTCGCAACCAATTTTTTCAAATCCTTCTCAAAGTCTCTACAAACTTCATCAGCCGCAGTACACATATAAAATACTGCAGTAGGATTTTCCATAACATAATGTTCTATTTCATCTGGTTGAATTTCAAAAAGTGTATCACGAATAACAGGTATTTCTCTCTGATGCTCATCATAAACGTGATATAAATTACATAAATACAAAACTAATGTAATAACAGCAATAAATAAAACTACCAAAATAACATAATTTTTAGCGGGAATAGTTCTCTTTTTCTCCTCATTTTTATCCACTATTTATCACTCCCTATCTAAAACTATTTTATCATAAAAAGAGAAATTTTAATACTAGAAAATAAATTATTGCGACTTTTTTAAAATACTTATGATTTCATCTTCAGACTCTAAAAAGAATTGATAGCGGAAAGACACAAGATTTTTTAAATCTGAAAAACAAGAAACCTCTCTAGTCTCATAATTTAAAATAATTGTACGATCCTTATGATAATAAACAGGAAAACTTCGATTACGCAAATCTTTTAAAAAATAATGATAAGAGTCCTCTTTTAAATTTAATATATTACCCTTAATAATCATATCTTCAACTAAACCATAAGCAACTACTTCAACATTAGGGTTGCAACCGAAAGTTTCCTGAAATTTATGAACAAAATTCATAATTTCCGAACTAGATAATTCAGCCGAAAGCGTAAGCATTGAAAACCCTAGTTGATACAAATAATAAGCGGTATAAATATTACAAACATTAAGAGTATAATCACCAACAAGGCTATCACCAGAAGAAACATCACATATCTCTCGTAATAAATTTCTAGATTTCAATTCGTCACGAATATGTAACAAAGTTCTCGGTAAACAATAATATACATTCTTATAAGCTTGATATGATTCAAATAAAGCTAAATTAGGTGTATAAATTCTAGCAAATCCAAGTTTTAGACAAGCCTTCATCTGACTCTCATTATGAACTAAAGCTGTTTTATCAGAATCAAAATTTAAAGCGAGTTTTGGAAAAGTAACAGGAGATACAGTCGCTTCATACCTAGGACTCATCCGTAAATTTAATAACTGAGTGACCAAATTACGACGAATCTCATTAATTTCTCGAAGAGATATAAAAGCATCTGAATCTATATCCACAACAGTAGATTCACTTACAAAAGGAGTACCTCCTAATTTTTCTAGTTGTGTTTTAATACGAACATCGCTAACAGGTGAAGTAATAGATTGTTGTACAACATTTCCCAAACACTGTACTTTTCTATCTCCATCACTAATTTCTACAGTAAAAGGTTCACCAATATGTGCCTTGGCCAAAAATGAAATAGGTATTTTTCGTGTAGGCAAATTTTTCATATCTTGCATTAACACATAATCCAAAGTTTTAGAAACCTTTTCCAAATGCTTTAATCCTATTTTATTATCAATAACACAAACTCCACCTTTATTCACCTTGGCAACTAGCAATCCATGGCTATCATATAGATAATTAACAATAAAACCTTTTCCACTCTCTAAAAAACGAATTCCATCTCCCTGATGTAAATCTTTATCTAATTGAATTTTAATTTTTTGAGGAGTCACTTCCACAACATTTCCAATAGGAAGTCCTATATGATTAGGGCTAACAGTATTCATAAGATCAGCTACACTAGAGTGAAATAAATGACCAGAAGTAAATTCTCGATTAAAAATTGTTTTTAATTTTTCATTTTCTAAATCCAAACCATCAACATTTCCATTACAATCTATTAAATGTCGATACATCCTAGTAATAAATCCTACATACTCAGGACTTTTCATTCGTCCCTCAATCTTAAAACTATAAATATTACTATTTAGAAGTTCTCGAAAATGATAACTAGTATTTAATTCTTTAGTACTTAATAAATAACAAGAATCAACCAATTTCTGATTATCAGAAAATAACTGATATGGCAATCTACAAGAACCGGCACACTCTCCTCGATTGCCACTTCTTCCGCCAATCATAGAACTCATAAGACAGCACCCAGAATAAGAAACACATAAAGCTCCGTGAATAAAAACCTCTTTTTCGATAGGAACCGTAATACTTTCTATTTCATCTAATGATAATTCTCTAGAAAAAACAACTCTTTTTACTCCCATATCATAAAACAATTTAATTGTCTCATAAGAAGAATTATTACACTGAGTAGAAGCATGAACCTCCAAATTAGGATAACGTTTTAAAACATACGAAATCATCCCAAAATCCTGCATAATAACAGCATCTACTCCTTGCTTATACAAAAACTCTATTTGATCCAAAAAAGCAGATACTTCTGAATCTTTCACTAATGTATTCATAGTAACATAAAATTTAACATCATACAAATGACATAGACGAATAGCTTCAACAATTTCTTCATTTGTAAAATTTTTGGCAAACTTTCTTGCCCCAAACACTTGGCATCCACCATAAACCGCATCAGCACCATTAGCAATTGCTTGCTTTAAACATTCCATATTCCCTACGGGAATTAAAAGCTCATGTTTTTTCATAACATCACCCACATCATTATAACATAAATACAACAATTTTAGACATATACTATAATATGAAAAATAAAAAGATATTAATTAATCAAACATTCATACAATGGGTTATAATCAGTATCATTTTAATGATAAGTTTTATAAACTACGGAAATAATTTAAGAAATAGTCCATATTCCAACAAAGCATTACAAAAATTGGGATGGACAATAACCATAACAACTTTATTATGCATTTATATCACAGAACAAACAATACAAAATAATCAAGAACGAAGGCTAATTAATAGTATTATAATTTTTGCCAGTACATTTTCATATCTATATTATCTAGCCCAAGAAGACAAATTACCATAAAAAAAATGGCATATGCCATTTTCTTATTGATAATTATCTGCTTTAACTTCCATAAAACTTTGTGGATGTGCACAAACAGGACAAACTTTAAGTGCTTCTTTACCAGTATAAACATAACCACAATTACGACATACCCAAATTTTATCTCCGTCTTTCTTAAAGATTCTATCATCTTTAAGATTACGAAGTAATGTTAAATATCTTTCTTCATGCTCTTTCTCAATTTCTCCAACTTTCTCAAAAAGCATAGCGATTCTTGTAAATCCTTCTTCTCTTGCAGTTTCAGCAAAATTCTTATACATATCTGTCCATTCATAATTTTCACCAGCAGCAGCATCTTCTAAATTAGTTGCTGTATCAGGAATTTCTCCACCATGTAATTCTTTAAACCATAATTTAGCATGCTCTTTTTCATTATTAGCAGTTTCTTCGAAAATAGCAGCTAATTGTTCATATCCATCTTTACGAGCTTTACTTGCATAGTAAGTATATTTATTTCTAGCTTGACTTTCTCCTGCAAATGCAGTCATTAAATTTTGTTCAGTTTTACTTCCTTTTAATTCCATACCAAATACCTTCTTTCTTATAAATTATATTAAAGAATTCACTTTAACATTCAATTGTAGCATACCACAAAATATAAAATGTCTCAATGACTTCTTATAATTATTAATCAAAGACATTATTTACACTTTTTACAAATTCCTTCAAAAAGAACATGAACACCAAAAATGTCCAAAGAATAATCTTTTCTCACTTGTTTAACTAAAGAATCGGTATTAATGTCATATAAATCAATTAACCTGTGACAAACCTTACACATAAAATGTGAATGCTGAGTACAATCACCATCATAATGATCAACACCATCTTTAGTTAATACCTTTAGTATTTTCCCCTCTTCCACCAATTTAGATACATTTCGATAAACTGTAGCTTGTCCAATAGAAGACTCTTTTTTATGAACCGCTTCGTAAAGTTCTAAAATAGTCGGATGAGTTCTTAATTCACATAGAGTTGTAAAAATTATCTCTTTTTGTTTTGTATTTCGTGTACTCATAAGCCTTCCTTAATGATAATAATTATCAATAATATTTTAATAAATTTTATACTATATGTCAACTAAAAATAACAAAAAAAGAAGGGACTTATGATTAATTTGTGATAATGTCTTAAGTGTTAACTTGCAAAAATGTCCCAGCAGTAATATTATATGTCACCGAGG
>CALVYB010000035.1 GCA_944371955.1 uncultured Bacilli bacterium | reverse complement strand
AAACTACACCAATTAATTATCGATGTAGTCATAGTTAGAACTTTTTATTTCGTGTATAAATTTATTAAATCAGTTCTCTAGCCTATTTTTTTATTATCCAATTATTTTGCTTCCTCTTGAGCTCTTGTTTCTCGCACAACAGTAATCTTTATAGTTCCAGGATATTTCATGTTTTTCTCAATTTGCTCTTTAACTTCTCTGGCAATTCGATGAGCTTCCAAATCATCAACTTCCTCTGGTTTAACAATAACACGTAACTCACGTCCAGCTTGAACAGCATAGGATTTTTCAACTCCAGGAATATGATTACCTACTTCCTCTAATTGAGAAAGACGCTTAATATAATTTTCTAACGAGTCATTACGAGCTCCTGGGCGAGATGCAGAAAGAGCATCTGCTATAGCAACAATACTCGCAATAACACTAGTTGCATTTACATCTCCATGATGAGAAGCAATAGCATTAATAACAATAGAATCTTCATGATATTTTTTAGCAATATCAACACCAATATCTACATGACTACCTTCAACTTCATGATCAATAGATTTACCTATATCATGTAAAAGTCCCGCTCTTTTAGCCAAGGCAACATTTTCTCCCAATTCACCAGCAAGAATACCAGATAAATGAGCCACTTCTAAAGAATGTTGTAAAGCATTTTGACCATAACTAGTTCTGAAATGAAGTTTACCGATAATCTCAATTAATTCTGGATCAAACTTCGTAAGACCTAATTCAAATGTAGCTGATTGCCCATATTCAATAATTTGTTGTTTCATATCTTGACAAACTTTATCATAAAGTTCCTCTATTCTCGTTGGATGAATACGACCATCTTTAATCAAAGTTTCTAATGTAACTCTAGCAATCTCCCTTCGTAAAGGATCAAAACTAGATAAAACAACTGCCTCCGGAGTATCATCAATAATTAAATCAACACCAGTAATAGCTTCAATGGTACGTATATTACGTCCCTCTCGACCGATAATACGACCTTTCATATCATCATTTGGCAAGTCAACTACCGTTACAGTTTGTTCTCCTGCAATATCTGCAGCATATTTTTGCATAGAAGTAACGATTAATTCCCTAGCTGTTCTATCAGCTGTAAGCTTCGCTTCATTCTCACTCTCTCGAATAAACTCTGCAATTTCCTTACTCATGTTTTCCTTAACTTGACTCATAACCATCTCTTTAGCTTTTTCTTTGCTAAAGCCAGAAATTTTTTCTAATAACTCTAACTGCTCTTTTTTTATATCATCCACTTTACTTTTTTCAATTTGGATTTCATTTTGTTTAAGAGAAAGTCTATCTTCTCGATCATCCAAAGAAGCCTCTCTTTTTTGACACAATTCATCTCTTTTATCAATACTAGCTTCTCTTTGCAATAAACGATTTTCTGCTTCTTTAATCTCTTCTTTCTTTTCTCGAATTTCTTTATCTAAATCCATTTTTAATTTATGAGCTTCTTCTTTTTGTTCTAAAGCCGCATCCCTTTTAATTCTTTCCACTTCTTTTTTTGCATTTTCTATAAGCGACGCAACTTTCTTAGAAGCAACACTAACTCTGATGCTATTTATAACAAATGCTACAAATAGACCAATAAGTAATCCAAGTATTACAAGTAAAATGGAGAAAATATAACCATTCATAAATTCCCTCCATCTAGATTAAGGACATACCAAAATCTAATTCTATTGTAATTTTATTTCTATGCAATGTCAAGGAAAAGCGATATAGGAAAAAAAAGGAAACGCCACAAACTATCTAATATCAAAAACCTATAAAAATAAGTAAAATCTGGCTCAATAGCATTTAAAAATTATAGTAATATAAGTAATTATTTACCTCTATAAACGCGAATTACTATTGAAATACTATTTATTAGCAACAATAAAATAGAGAGATTCATTGATCATCATATATAATCACCAAAATACACACTACTATTTTATTTAATTAAATATTTCATAACAACATCGTAATCACAATAAGGTATTTTTTGATCTAAAATAGCCATATAATTATCTCTTCCCTTACCAATTACTGCTACCACATCACCTTTTTGAGCTTTTTTAAAAGCATAATTTATAGCATTTTGTCGATTGGCAATAAAAACATAATTATTCTCAGAATGATTCCCTACCATATCAGAAGCAATATCCTCTGGTTTTTCATACCTAGGATCATCAGTAGTAAAAACAATATAATCTGCATACTCAAATAAAATATTCCCAATTCTAGGTCGCTTTTCTACTTCGCGACCACCAGCCGCTCCAGTAACAACGATGATTTTAGAATACTGAGATAAGCTTTGTAATAATCTTAAAATACTATTTTCAGTATGAGCATAATCAAGCAATACTGTAAAGCCTCTTCTATCAAAAAACAATTCCCTTCTTCCAAGCACTATAGGCAAATTAGATATAGACGCAATCAACTTATGAGGAGAAATAAAACTACTAGCCAACAACCAAGAAAGCACTACATTATAAACATTATATACCCCCAAAAAAGGGCTATTAATAGTATACTTTTGATGGTTATAAACAACTGTAAAATCCGTTTCGTTTTTACACTCTACTATATTAGAAATAACACAATCATTTTCTTCATTTACACCATACTTTACTAAATTATTAGCTGTTAATAAACAACAGTTCATATCATCACCATTAACGAACACTGTAGCATTATTACGACATAACTTTACCAATTGAAACTTACAATTTCTATAGTTTTCAACAGTTTTGTGAATATTCAAATGATCTTCGGTAATATTTGTATAACCAATAACATCAAATAAAATAGAGTCTACTCTGTGATGTAAAAGTGCTTCACTAGACACTTCCATCACGATAACTTTACATTTATGTTCCTTTACAACAGAAAATAAACGATAAAGCTCCTCAATACAAGGAGTAGTATTACTAGTAGGATAAATATCATTTCCACAAAAAAGTCCATTAGTCCCTAGATATGCCGTAGGAATATATAGATTAAGTAAATTTCTAGTAATAGTAGCTGTTGTAGTTTTTCCATCCGTCCCAGTAATTCCTATAAATTGAAACTCACTACTGGAAACTTCATAAAATCTCTCACAAAGAAATAATAACACATCATTAATGTTGGGAACCTCAATGGTAGGAACAGAAAATTGAACCTTTCTATCTACAACTACAGCAACGGCACCTCTTTTTATAGCATCATCAACAAAGTTAAAATGATCTACATGAAATCCTCGTGTAGCAACAAAAAGATAACCCTCCTTTACATTTCTTGAATCTGTAGCAATACCTAAAATATCTACATCATAATCACACAATAATAGCTGATTCAATTTTTTCATACAACACCTCTGTTACAATACTATGAAAAAGGAAAAAGAATATTAATTATCTTTTTCCTTTTTTAACTTCTCATCTTTATCTAAAGCAATATCATAATACTCTCGAACTTTTTTTTCGATTTCGCTACATAATTCTGGATTATCCTTAAGCAATAATTTTACATTTTCTTTACCTTGACCTAATTTTTCCGTTTGATAAGAATACCAAGCACCTGTTTTCTCTACAATTCCAGCTTCTACAGCCAAATCAATAATTTCCCCCTCATGAGATACGCCTTCACCATACATAATATCTACAACAGCAGTTTTAAAAGGAGGCGCAACCTTATTTTTAACAACTTTTATAGTAGTTTTATTACCGACAACACCATCACCCATTTTTAACTGTTCATTACGCCTAATATCAAGACGAATTGTAGAATAAAATTTAAGAGCACGCCCTCCAGGTGTTGTTTCAGGATTACCAAACATAACTCCAACTTTTTCACGCAACTGATTAATAAAGATAGCTATTGTATTAGTTTTATTAATTGTACCAGAAAGTTTTCTTAAAGCTTGAGACATTAACCTTGCTTGTAATCCAACATGAGAATCACCCATTTCTCCATCAATTTCAGCTTGAGGTACTAAGGCAGCAACCGAATCTATAACAATAATACTAATAGCTTGACTACGTACTAACGCTTCGCAAATCTCAAGAGCCTGTTCTCCTGTATCAGGTTGAGAAAGCAACAACTCATCAACATTAACGCCTAAACGTTCAGCATAAACAGGATCCAAAGCATGTTCTGCATCAATAAATGCAGCCCGACCACCAACTTTTTGTACTTCTGCAATAGCTTGCAAAGCAAAAGTAGTTTTACCACTAGACTCAGGTCCATATATTTCAATAATTCTCCCTCTAGGATACCCTCCTACTCCTAAAGCTATATCCAAAGATAAGCAGCCACTAGATACAACATCAACTTTCATATGTTTGCTGTCTCCAAGTTTCATAATAGAACCTTTACCAAATTGTTTTTCTATATCGCTTAATACTTGTTCTAATGCTTTATCTTTTGAAACTTCTTTACTTACAGTTTTCATAATTCCTCCTATTAATACAAAATAATTACAAACCAATTATATAATAAAAAAAAAGAAAAAGCAACACTTTCTTCGAACAATTGTTTTATATTAATTTTTTTTAGCAAAATAAAATTTTCTCTAAACAAATTAGAGAAAATTAATTATTATTTCATTATGAATTTACTTTTCTTCTTTTCCAAATATTAACTTCTTATTCATATTAAAATATTGAATAGCTGAAACTATAGACAAAATAGTTGCTATATAAAGTAAAATCTGCGCTAAACTAATATTAATGAATTCAAATGGTACATTATAGAAGAACACCAATGTAGTACCAACCATCAAAGTAGCAGTCTTCAATTTTCCAGAGCCTATAGCTGCAACTACTCTTCCTCGTCCAGCGGCTTCCATTTTAATAGCATTAACAACAATATCACGAAGTACTACAATAACTGGAATAATAGCAGAAATCATATTTTGACCAGCTAAAATAATCAAAACACTATTTACTAACGCTTTATCAGCAATAGCATCCAACATTTTTCCTGTATTGGTAACTTGATTATTCTTTCTAGCTAGATAGCCATCCAAAAAATCAGTAAGACTAGCAACTATAAAAATTACTCCAGCAATAATGTGTTGTAAAGAGATTCCTCCTAATACATTATAAATTGGAAACTGTACTCCCACATCATAAAAAGGAAAACATAATAAAACAATAAGAATTACCGTAAGTACTAAACGAAGTACTGTAATTTTAGTAGGTAAATTCATTTACATACTCCTCTCTTAATTTTGGCACTAACTCTGTATCAACAACTGGCGCTTTATTAATCGTGCTAACAATAACATAGATAATAATAAAGAGCAAACATATTCCCACAAAGGCACAAACAAAAGGCCAAATAGAAAGTTTCTTCTTATGTACAATAGTATAAGGAGATTTTACTTTTTTTTCCTCTTTTGCTTCCA
The DNA here is from genome assembly GCA_944371955.1 of uncultured Bacilli bacterium. GTDB lineage: Bacteria > Bacillota_I > Bacilli_A > RF39 > UBA660 > Faecimonas. The sequence continues at coordinate 7,544 of CALVYB010000035.1, read as the reverse complement.
ACTTACGTTGAGCTTCTCTGATATCATCCAAAGAAATTTTAGATGTATGTTCAAATAAAAAGCCGTTGAATTCATCTACAACTTTTTCTGGATCCAATCCTAAATACTTAGCATACTGGCGCACATATTGCTTTAAACTATAAACATCTTTGAACGCTCTTACATTACCATTTTCTATATTTTCAAGTTGAGATGTAGAAAGTTCTAAATCTTCAGCAGCTTCTTCCATACTAACACCATTGCTAATTCTAGTATGTTTTAAATACTCTCCCAGTTCTTTCACAAAAACACCTCACTATAATAAACAAAAAATATAAATAAGCCATGTTCTGTTCCTGTTTCCAGGCGACAAACATTTATCTACCATTACTGGTCCTTAACCTCGTTCGATTCCTTGGTTAAAGCTCTCCTACCAAATTTGGATTTCTCGCTCGTGGGGTTTACCGCGTTTCACTCTTTAGTTTCCTAAAGTATCGTCACTGTGGCACTTTACGGAATAGATCTTATCCTAAGACTTAGATCATATCCGCCATTAGCAAAAGCTACCCTAGGTTATCTTTTCCCTAGGCACGAACACTACAATCATCACAGACTGTGCGAGCATGGACTTTCCTCTAATATATAAAAATATCAGCGTTTGTCTATATATTAATTGTTATTATCTTTGTTACTCCCATACACCATTTTTTCAAGTTGAGAAAGACGTCTTAAAATATCAACATTAGTGACTTCTGGAGTATCAACATGATTACGAGCAACTTCCATACTCATTTTAGAATTACGAAGCTCCTGTTTTAAATTCATAATCTCACCCAGTAAATCAGCTTTTTCTTTTTCTAAATTATTAATAATATTTAAAAACTGCTCATAGTCTCCAATAATAATATCAAGAAACTGGTCAACTTCTTTTAATCGGTATCCTCGAGTATCAATTTTGAACTCTTTTTCCAAAATGTCTTGTGGCATAAGTGTAATCTTATTCTGATACATGTTATCACCAATCCCTTACAGTAATATTATGTCATTTATTGTTTTTTTTGTCAATCAGATAACCTCTGTTTTATAAAAGAGTACAAAACATCTAATTTAGCTTCCCTAGTTTTAGAACAAAGAATATTAAAAAGTTGAATAGTTTGAAAATTATTCATAGTATCACCAATAAACATAATACAAACAAAATAAAAAAATTGCACGAATTTCGACAATACATCCTAAAATTAGACAAATAAAATTTTTAGAAAGTTACCATTTTATAATGCAAAATTATAGAAAATTTATAAAACCTATAGTATAATACAAAATAGGTGATGAGATGAACTATCCAAATGGAATCAAAAAGCAAAAAAACACATCCCCAATCATATATAAAAATCGAGGAATGTCATTAGAAAGCGAAATTAATAAATCCAATGAATATTATAGAGAAATAGATAAAGCTTACATATATAAAAAACCAACACCGGTAAAAATTGTAAAAGTAAACTACCCTTCTAGAGATAAAGCAGTAATTACAAAAGCTTACTATACAGTTCCATCTACAACCGATTATAATGGTTTATATAAGGGAAAATATATCGATTTCGAAGCAAAAGAAACAAAAAATAAAACAGCGTTTCCGCTAGCTAATATTCACTCACACCAAATAAAGCATATAAAAAATATATATAACCATCAAGGAATTTCCTTCTTAATTGTAAGATTTATTCACTATAATGAAACATATTTATTATTAGGAAAAGATTTTTTAGAATTTATAGAAAAAGAAAGTAGAAAATCAATTCCTTATTCTTTCTTCAAAAAGAAAGGATATTTAATAAAAGATGGTTATAAACCAAGAATCGACTATTTAAGTATAGTAGATCTTATTATTGGAGGTATATAAAATGCAAAAGAAAGTAATAAAAAGGAAAAGTGCTCCAAAAAAACATAATAGTAGTAGCACAAAAGAATACAGCATAAAAAGAAAACCTCAAACAACAACCAAAGCAAAAAAAGAAAATATAAATATACAAATAGCGTGTTGGGTTAGTTTAGTAGTAGTACTGTTGTTATGCTACCTAAAATTAGGTTTAATTTTCACTTTAATAACTGCTGTAGGAATTGGAGTTATCGTAGGAGTAGCTCATTTACTCCGAAAGGCAAAAAATGATAAAAAGAAGAAAAAAATAATTAATATTGTATTAATAGTTATTTTAGGATTAGGAATTCTGTGTTTAGCTCTATTCGTCGCATTTTTAGTCTATATTACAGTAACAGCTCCAGAATTTGATGCAAAAAGACTAGATACGAAAGAAATGACCATATTCTTTGATAAAGACGGAAAAAAGTGGGCTGAAACAGGAGATGAACGAAGAGAAAAAATTACTTATGAAGAACTTCCACAAGTATTTATAGATGCGCTTGTTGCCACTGAAGACTCAAGATTCTTCGAGCACAACGGTTTTGACGCCCCAAGATTCTTAAAAGCAAGTGTAGGACAATTGTTAGGAAATTCAGATGCTGGTGGAGCCTCAACTATCTCAATGCAAGTAATTAAAAATTCTATGACATCAACAACAGACAGTGGCATTAAAGGTATCATACGTAAATTTACGGATATTTATTTAGCCGTATTTAAACTTGAAAAGAACTATACTAAAGAACAAATAATTGAATTTTACGTAAACAACCACGGTTTAGGAGGTATGGTGTATGGAGTAGAAGAAGCTGCCCAGACCTACTTTGGAAAAAGTGCAAGTGATTTAAACTTAAGTGAAGCTGCTATACTAGCCGGTATGTTCCAAGCTCCAACTTATTACAAACCGGATGTAAACCCAGAAAATGCAGAAAAAAGACGTTCTACAGTACTATATCTAATGGTAAGACACGGATACATAACACAAGAACAAGCAGATATTGCCAATAGTATTCCAGTAGAAGATTTAGTAGTAAAACAAAGTGCTTCTTCCGATCCATATCAAGGCTATCTTGATACAGTAATAAGCGAATTAGAAGATAAATACAATATTGATCCTAGTAAAACATCTGTGGAAGTTTATACAAATTTAGATAGAGGTAAACAAGAAGCAGTAAATTCAGTAATGAATGGAGAAACTTACTCTTGGATTGATGATAAAGTACAAGCCGGAGTTACAGTTTTAGATTCTGAAACTGGTAAAATTTTAGCAATTGGTGCTGGACGAAACCGAGCTGCAGGAGACTGGAACTTTGCTGTAGACAACAAACGTCAACCAGGTTCAACAGCAAAACCAATATTTGATTATGGTCCAGGAATAGAATATAATAACTGGTCTACTTATCAATTATTTGATGACTCTCCTTACACATATACAGGAGGTCGGCCAATCAAAAACTGGGATAACGGATATTTTGGAACAATCACTCTAAGAAAAGCTTTATCTACATCGAGAAATATCCCTGCTTTAAAAGCATTCCAACAAGTAGACAATAATAAAATAAAAGAATTTGCTTTAAATTTAGGCATTACTCCAGAACTATGTAATCCGGGATACGAATATGATAAAGAACAAGATTTATGTATAAATGAAACCAACAAAAGCGATACAGCAAAAACAAACAAAATTCATGAAGCACATTCAATTGGTGCATTCGACCCGGGTGTTTCATCTATGGAAATGGCTGGAGCATATGCCGCATTCTCCAATGGTGGATACTACAATGAACCACACACAATAGAAAAAATAGTTTTCCGAGACACTGGAGAAATAATTGAATTTGATGGACAAAAGAAAAAAGTAATGTCCGATGCTACAGCGTTTATGATATTAGATGTATTACAAGATGTAGCTTTAACTGGAGGGACTCCAACAAATGTAGCTGCAAAAACTGGTACTACAAACTACGATTCAAATTACATGGAGAAATACAATTTACCAGCCGATGCAATCCATGATTCATGGGTAGTTGGATACTCCACTAAAACCGTTATCGCATTATGGTATGGATATAAAGATAATGACACTACAGGTAAATATGTATTACATAATGTTCCAGCAACAATCCAAAAAGATAAAATCTTTAATGCCTTAGTAAAAGCTGGAGCTATGGAATCAAATAGAGAAGCATTTAAACAACCATCTAGTGTCGTAAAACTTGGAATAATTGCTAATTCTAATCCTCCAATCATTGCAGGCAGTGGCTACACAGGAAACGTAGTTTATGAATACTTCAAAAAAGGTTATGAACCTGAAGAAACTGATTTATCAAGTATTAAACTTGGAAAACCAGAAAATTTTAAAGTATCTTATGATGAAGATAGTAACAAAGTTACTTTATCATGGTCTGCAGTAGATCCTGGTGATAATAAAAATTTAGGTACATTTGGATATAATGTATATATAGGTTCAACGCTAATAGCATTTACAGAAAACACAAGTTATACCTACACATTAAATGGTACCTCACCTTATACAACTTATAAAGTTGTTGCAACATTCAAAGGATATAGTGGACTTCAAGGAACTGCTGCAACTTATACATTAAAAGAACCAGAAGAGCCAGAAGAACCGGAAGAACCAGAAATCCCAACAGTACCTGACACAGAACAAGGGTGTATAGAAGCTGGAGGGATTTGGGACACAAGCAAAAATCCACCAACATGTATAATTTCATCAACAACAGAATAAAAAAGAAGAATCAATCAAGATTCTTCTTTTTTTCTCGACAGTAATCTTTTAACCAACAATCCCTACAAATTGGTTTCACTGCCTTACAATAATATCGTCCAAACAGAACCATTTGTAAATGCAATTTAGCCCATCTATCCTTAGAAAACTTCTTCATAAGTTTCTTTTCAATATCCAAAACAGAATCGTTTAAATAAGCAAGTTTTAACCGCTTAGATACACGTTCAACATGAGTATCAACAGCAATAGCAGGCAAATGATAAAATTCGGACAAAAAAACATTTGCAGTCTTTCTGCCAACTCCAGGAAAAGACTCTAATACTTCTCTGTCTCTTGGAACAACACCAGAAAATTCGTCCACTAATCTAGTAGCAATCCCCTTCAAAAAAACAGCCTTTTTTCGAAAAGAACCAACCGGACGAATGATATTTTCCAACTCCAAAATATTAGCATTTTTTAATTCTTCTAATGTTTTATATTTAGAAAAAATAATAGGCGTAACAGAATTTACTCTTTTATCAGTAGACTGAGCACTAAGAACAATAGCCATTAATAATTGATAATCATTTTTATAAATCAACTCACATTTAGGATTAGGAAACAAATAATCTAAATAGTCTAAAAAATCATTCATCATCCTCATCAAACCAATCCCAATCTACAATATCCATATCAATATTACTATCTGTTTCCTGTTCTCTACGCTGAGCCTTTTTTTTACGATTATGTTCTACATCATCAACAGTTTTAATTCCTATCTTTCCCCACTCGTACAATATCTTATCAATATATCTTAAATTAGATACACCATTAAACGTTGCCTCTTTAATAGCTTCTTTAATTAAATCCTCATCAATATCATTATCCAACCAAGCCTTAATAATCTCATATTCTATTGGACTCAGAGTTCTTCCAAATTCTTTTTCAATAGTTTCAAAAATATTAGATTGATAACTTGCACTTTTTTCATTACCATCTTGAACTATAAATAATGATAATTTTCTATAAAAACCATCTAATAGTATAACTTCTCTCATTAATTCTTTTTCATTTTTTACAACTTCTACTTGAATTAACTTTTTGTCAGTTAAAACACTAATATAATCCATCACTTTGGAAGATTCCAAACTTAACTCTTCTTGATATTTAGCAGGATTAAATAAACTTCGATCTCCTAAATGATACAAATACATCAAAAATATAAATTGTTCCATACTCAACCCGAATTTTTTATACTGTTTCAAAAGATATATAGGAACTACAATATTTCCTGCTTTAAACACATCGATAAATTGAGAACCTTTCACATTATCATCCCCTCAAATTAATCTATATAATATCATAAAACAAACTAGAAAAAAAGCTCCTAACGATTAGAAGCATAATTTTTATAAATATAATCTAATAACTGTTTCTTATCATTTGCCAACCTATGGTATAGAACTTCTTTCTCAATATCCTCATAAATATCCCCAATATACTCTCCTGGTTCCTTATGCATACACTCCATAATATCTTCACTAGAAATATCTAAATCTTGTCGCCGATGAATAACAAGCCCATTATAACATTCTGTAATTTTTTTCTTATCAAGCCCTTTCATTTCACCAGCAACACTATTTACATAAAGCCCATATCTATATAAAGTCATTGGATCATAATTATTTAAACTCATCACTTTCCGAATATCTGCCATCATCTCTTTCTCATTATTAGAAAAAGGATAATAAGCTTCTACATTCAATATACTCCATATACCAATCAAACTATTTGTATTTGTAACCTTAGACAAATTATCCAAATCTAAATATTTATCCAAATGATATTCCAACAACATCTCAATACCACGCTCAGCATATCCACTGACAAACATCTTATCTAATTCATCTTTTTTTCGCTGATAAGACAACTCCCGTAATAACACTCGCTGATTACGAATAGCTTCTACAACTTCAGCATCTAAATGAAAATCAAGAACTGTAGCAAACCGAATTGCTCGAAGAATGCGCAAAGCATCTTGTTCAAAGCGCTCATCTGCATCTCCAATAGTACGAATAATACAGCGATTCAAATCATCTCTTCCACCTAAAAAATCAATAATTTCACCATTTTCATCCATGCAGATAGCATTAATAGTAAAATCCCTTCTAAGAAGATCTTGATATAAATCATCTATATATTCTATCTCAACGGGTTTACGATGATTTTCATAATTAAATTCTTTACGAAAAGTGGTAATCTCAAAACGAATACCATATTTATTAACAACTACACTACCATAATCATCAGTCGGTAAAAACCCCTCCGGAAAAACCTCTTTAATTTCCTTCGGAGTAGCATTAGTACAAATATCAATATCTTGAGATTCTCTCCCTAAAAGATAGTCCCTAACAAAACCTCCAACAACATAAGCTTTATAATCATGGTCAGTAAGTTCTTTCACTAATTTTAAAGCATTATCTAACATTCTATCACCACAAATATTATATCATATTTTTAAAATCATTAAACTTGAAAATATAAATAAAATGTCAACAAAAAAAGGAATAAACTATATTCCTTTATAAATACATATTAATCTTAGTTTACAGCATCTTTCAATGCAGAACCAGCTTTAAAAGTAACAGCTTTTCTAGCTGCGATAGTAACAGTTTCTCCAGTTCTTGGATTACGTCCTTCACGTGCAGCTCTTTCAGAAACAGCGAAAGTTCCAAAACCAACTAGTGGTACTTTGTCTCCATTTGCTAAAGCATTAGTAATTACTTTAAAAGTAGCATCAATTGCTCTTGTAGCTTCTGCTTTAGTTAATCCTGTTTCTTCAGCAACAGCTTCTACTAATTCAACTTTTTTCATTAATATATACCTCCCTAACAATATTAATTAAGCACTTTATGCTTA
>CALVYB010000034.1 GCA_944371955.1 uncultured Bacilli bacterium | reverse complement strand
ACTTGAACCTATTTGTGCACTGTCTCCACTTGAACCTATTCGTGCACTGTATCCACTTGAACCTATTCGTGCACTGTCTCCACCATTATCATTATTTTCATTATTGCTATTTTGTTTTACATTTCTTATAAAATCTATTAATTTTTCACTAAAATCACTTACTAATCTAACTCCTAATTTTTCTATCAATCCTTCAAAAAATTCAAACATATCTATTTTTCCTCCGTTTCTTTTATGTATATAACTTCTTTTAGATTATCTATCTCGACCTGATATTCTCTAATCTCACGCTCTTTATTTTGTAATTCCATGTAGTTTATTGCTAATCCGATATACAAACCGATTAAAAACGTAACTAAGATTATAAATGCTGTTTTTATTTTCTTTTCTGTTTTGTAAACATTTTTGTCATAATATTTAGTCTTTTGCATTTGGTACCTCCTCAATTTCTAAAATTACTTTACTTTCTTTTCCATATTCAAAAGTATCTGTAAATCCTTTTACATAGTTTCTATTATCATCTTTTAACTTACCTGCTTTTACCATACTATCTAATATGAATTTCTTAGCAAAACATACATTGTCCAAATCTCTTTTCTTGTTCTCCTCAACCCAATGAAAATGGATTTTAATTGGATTTTGATATTTAGGTAATAAGTTTATATACCAGCCAATATCTTTTTCTACATTCTTCTTCATATTAGCTCCTGCATATCTGTTCTTTCTGCATTCATTTATGTATTGATTTAAGCTAGGTAGTCTAAATGGTATTTCAATTTTATTCATCTCGAATCTTCTCCTGTATTCCTAATATTTCTTTAATTTTATTTCTTGGATCTACTGCTAAATCGCATTTTGCTTGTCCTGTGAAATTAGGGTCTAAAAGTTTGTTACATCCAAGACACAATCCGTTTTGTATATTCTTTTTACATGCTCCCCATAAATCTTGCATAAGCTACTCCTTAATGGTGTTTATATAATTCTTCTTTTGGGTGTGGTTCTTTTAAATCTCCTATACTTCGCCAATTTCCATAACCACCACTCCAACTACCTACACCAAACAAATATAAATTTCCTTGATAGCTAATCTCTGTTATTCTATACGCTGGTTTATTGCAACATTGCCAATGCGAAATTATAAAACAACTATCTTTGTTTACTTTTTTCATTTCTTCTGTCAATTTCCAATTAAATCCACAAATCCAGTTAATAAAATCTAAATCAAATCCATCTTCTAAGCATTGATTAGCAAGTCTTTCTTTCGCATGATTAAATTCACATTGTAATGCTCCTCGTTTATTATCAAAACTTTGTCCACATTTATCACATTTATACATAATTGTTTCTTTCATATTCTCCTCCTATATTCTTGGTATATGTTGCATATTTTTTATTACCATTTTCTCTGTTTCTGTAGTTTCTCTATAAACTGCAACCTCTTTGTTTGTAATGTTACATTTCTTTGTTTTGTCTGTTGTTACAAAACCTAAATCTTCTAATTCGGTAATTCTTGGTCTTGCATTATTTACATCTGCTGTATTTGTATATTTTCTGTTATATAATTCTTGTGCTATTTCTCTTGTTGTCATTTCTCTACTCTTCAAAATCTCTAATATTTGTTTATGTCTTTCACTTAAATGTTCTTTCATATCTTCATGACTCTTATGTCTTGTCATAAATGTTATTGTATTCATTTGTTATCACTCTCCTAAATCTTTAATCCAATTTCTTGTGCAAAAGGTGTGTAAAATTCACTTTTATATCTTTTATCTGATACATTCCAACCTTCGTATTTTTTAGCATTTCCACAATTGCACAAACAAGCATATTGATTTTTCAATACTCTGTTTCCGTCTTTAATAACTTTTGTATAAACTAAATATCCTGTTGAATTACATTTTTTACATTCTGTTTTTTGAATCTCATCTTGTTTTGTATAAGGCGTTTCTACATCTGCTTCTGTAAAATCTGCAACTTTAGGTAAAAATTTGCTTTTTCTGATTAGCATAGATATTAATTGTCTGTATCGTTCTATTGGCAAGTTTTGTAATTCATCAAACATAATTTGTCTTTGCTCATTTGTATATTCTTTTCCATAATATTGTTCTAATCTTGTTGTTGCTTCTATAAATTCACCACTTTGCATTTTTCATTCCCTCCTCTAAAGCTTTTGTCTTTCTAGCTATAGCTTCTTCTTCTGTTTCTTCTTTTATATTTTCTTGCTTATTATTTTTAAATCTTCTGCTTTCTTCCTCTGCTTGAATTAGACTTTTTACACCTGCATTTTGCCAATTATTTAATGTTCCTTTTATGTATTGGATTGTTCTAACATTTGCTTCTACTGCCTTCTTCATTGCATAAATAATGACATCATAAGGCATTTCTTTAGCGTAATCAGACAACACCTCTAATCCATAAGGTGTTATTAAACCTATATTTTCATTGTAAAAATTAATAATTTCTTGTAAACCGTCAACACAACTGTCGCTTACATTTTCATTATCATTGTCATTTACATTAACATTTTCATTATCATTTACATTTTCATTTTCATTTACATTATCATTATCGTTGCATTTGCTTTCTTTTGTTTGCTTTTGCTTTTTTTGCTTACCACCTTTAGCACCTGCTTTTGCTCTTATCTCACTTATCTTGTTATATTTTTCCTTATTTCTATCTAAATTTTGCTTAAAAGGAATTATTACTATATCTAGTAAAGGGTCTAATTCTGGCATTTTTTCTGTTTCTACATATTCATATATTGCTTTTATTAATTTACCTGCTTGTTCATCACTAAGTTTGTTTATTACTTCTTTTTGTTCTGTGTACAAAATAAAGCTATCCTTCATATTCATGTACCTCCTTATGACATTTCTGGCATAAGGTTATTCCATTATTAACATCAAATCTTAATTTTTTATTCTCAGAAAATTTTTCTATATGATGCACAACTAGATTTTCTTTACTACCACATCTTTGACAAGTATAACTATCTCTAATTAAAACTTGTTTTTTCCAATTCTTATATTTACTACTTCTTCTATCTTCATAATTCCAATAACTCTTATTTGCTTTATCTAATTTATCTTTTATCAAAATAAACATAGCTCTAATTCCTACATCAATATTTTCTGGAATTGTTCCATAAAATGTATACTCTGTTATAATTTCGTAAAACATTAATTTTTTCTTTTTGTCTTTTATACTATCTATGGCTTCTTTATATTCTCTATAAAATATGAAACTATCTCTTGCCATTACTTTCTCCTTTCGTAAAATTTAAGGGCAGTTACTTATGTCCTGCCCTGTTGCTATTATTGATTTATATTTAAGAATGGAATTGCATCAGATGTTGTTGTTGTTGGTAGTTGTCCATTCCATTTATCTATCATTGCTTTTTGGTTTTCAATTTCTTTTAATCTTAAATAATTTTCTGTTATTTGTGCATTTTGTGTTGCCATTACTTCTGCATCAGCTTTTGCATTCTCTATTTTCTTTTCATTTTCTACTTTTGCTTTTTCTAATTCGTACTGTGCTTTTTGTGTTTCTTGTTCTACTATTTGTTTTTGCTCTACAGCTGTGTCAAATTCTTCACTAAAGCTTAAATCTGTTATATTTAATGCTGTTACTGTTACACCTTTATCTTCTAATTTCGCTGTTAATAAATTTATAATAGTATCTGCTACTTCACTTCTTTTTGTTATTGTTTCCTCTGCTGTGTATTGACTTATTCCTTGCTTTATACTTTCTAATATTGCTGGCTCAATTAATACTGTTTGATAATCTTTGCCTACTTCTTTATACAAGTTATTAGCTGTGCTTTTATCCACATTGTAATTAATCACTATTTTTAAATTACTTATTTTTTGTAAATCTTTAGAACTTGCTTCTGTCGTTACTTCATATTTTTGTGTTCTACAATCTATCTTTACTATATTTTCTATAAAAGGTGCTTTAAAATTAAAGCCTTCTTGTATAACATCATCTTGTACTTTTCCAAATCTTGTTTTAACTCCTACATATCCAGTAGGTACTGTTGTTATACTTGCAACAAGTATAATTATTGCAAGTATAATTACTCCTATAATACTTCCTAAAATAATTTTATTTCTCGTTTCTATTAACATTTTTCTTTACCTCCATTTGTTATAAATTAATTTTTCTTTATTCCAATTTACTCCATAAATGCCTTTTAAATAGTTTTCTACCTTCTTGTCGTATAATTTAGTATTCATTCCATTATCTTGTTCTCTGTGGCAATCTGAACAACCTGTGTATATGTTCTCAGGTATTCCAAGTCCACCTAATCCTCTAGGAATAAAATGACAACATGCACATTCTACTGGTACATACCTGTGACAAAATATGCATCTGTGGTCATCTCTTTCCCACACAATTTCTTTTACTGACTTTGGAATATCTGTATAACTTTTTCTTTTTTTATTTTTCTTATTTGTTTTAGGTACTGGGTTAAAACTATTTGATAAATTTTTTGCTATCATTTCTTATCCCATTCCTTTAATAAAGAGTCTATTTCTGATTGTGGTTTTGTTTCTATATCTAAACTTGTTGCTAAACCTACTAATAAATCTATTAATAAACTCATTTCTTTTGTGTTGTACGTACTCGATCCATAATAGCAATGTACTTTTACACATTTATCCTTTCTAGTAACTTCCTGTATTAAGAAACCCAATCCTTGTTTCTCCCAGATTCTTTTAAAATTTTCATATGCTTTTTCTTCTATTATCATTGGCTCTAATGTACCTATTTGCAATATTGCATCTTTATATATGTTTTCTTTTGTTGTTACAGTTCCATCTTTGGATATTTCTTTTGCTATTTTGTCACATAAAACCCAACAATAAGCATTTGCATTTAAACTTCTTTTTTCTCTGTGTTTCTTTGCCTCTACATCGATGTTATTCTCTTTTTGTAACTTTTCTAAGTCTACTGGCTTTTGTTTCGTGTAAAAGGTTACTGTATATAGTCCTTCTGTAAAGTCTTGTCCTACTTTTATTTTTGTTGCTGTAAACATTTAACCACCTACTTTGTTTCAGGTTTATTTTCAATCATAAAGTTTAAGCATTTTTTTACTGTGTCGTCCCCGTTTTGATATAGCCAATTAGCATAATCTGAATGTTTTTCTACTATTTCTTTTATTGTCATTCCTTTACATTTACCAAAATTTAATTTATATTGCTCTGCTTGTTCTTTTGTTGTTATCTCTTGTTTTTGTGTCTTGCTTTTATTTAGTGAATTAGCATCGTCATCCTCAGTTGCTAATCCAAATGCCATAAGAAGACTATATCTTCTTGCATAAGTTAATGCACTTCCTTGTTTTTGAGCAGGATTGTCATTTCCAAATAATGTTGCATCAACTACTCTTGAACCTCTTAAAGGAGGCTTTTCTTCCCCATTTATTATTCTTACTGTCATTATGTAATCATCGCCATCAATTCTATCTATATATTGATAATAGCTCATTTTATTTTGTTCTAAATATTCATGAATTTGTGCTATATCTACATATTGATAACTATATTTACTTCCATTTTTTGTTGGTATATCTGCTGTTTGATTCTTCTTTATTATGGTTTCTTTATTTTCCATTTTATTTACCTCTCAATCTTTTCTTAAATTCTTCTTTCAAAGCTTTTTTCTTGTTATATAAAGTTGTTTCTTCTTCATTTAAAATGGCTTGTTCATAAACTAGTTGAGTGTCTGTATATCTTGCTATAATATCTTCATATTTGTTTTCTTCCATTACTCACTCATCCTTTCAAAAATTTCATCTTCATACCTTCTGTCATCTTCTTCTGCTAAATGTTCTAAGTAATTGTCATATTCATCATTTTCTATATAATCTAATTCATCTAATACCATTCTGTTTTCTAGCATTTTCATCTTCCTCTCTTGATTTCTACTAAAATTTTTGATACAATTAAGTAGAAATCGTATATTTATATAAACGTTTTATTTTGAGTTATCTATCATTTTTGCGAGTGTTTGATAACTCATTTATTTTATCTAAGCATGTTTCTACTAACTTGTTTATTATTATGTTTCTGTGCTTGTCCTTTTCTTTCTCTTCTATTCCTAAATTATTTATATCTTGTAAATTCAATAATTCTCTTGTTATATTATTTAAAAGATTTATTTCTTCTGCTTTTTTTATTTCTAGTTCTGCATTTAGATTTCCATTAATTTCATTTACTTTTAAGTTTTCTTCTTTTAATTTTTTAAACATTTCTCTCCCTCCAATTCTTCTAATTTTTTTAACATATATTGTAAATTTTCTATTGCCATTTTTTCTTCTAAACAAGTTCTAATTTCTATATCTGGACTTAAATTTTCTTCCCAACCATTCAAGCAGATTTGCATTTCAAACCAATTTACATGTCCTACAAAATTTACAAAAACTGTATGCTCTGTATTCTTGTTTACTTCATATGCTTTTAACATTATTTTTTGTATTAATTCTTCCATTTTTTACCCTCCTTCCTATCTATAAACTGTTGTACATTCTAAAAATGCCCAAACAAATCCAGCTACTGCTCCGATGTATAAAGTGATATATACTACTGCTCGTCCTATAAAGTTATATATTTTGTTCTTATCTAGTTTACTTTTCATTTGTTTTCACTTCCTTTCTAAACTACTCTATTTAATTCTCTGTTGATTCGCATTTTTTCAAAATCAACATTGAGTGTTTTACTTTTTCTTTTTTTCTTAATTGGATAAATTTGTATTAATTTTTCTTGTTCTTCATTCTTTAATCTTTCTTCAAATTCTTCTATGTCTTTTAAGTCAAATCTGTATTGTGTTCCTATTTTTATAAATCTTAATCCTTGCTGTGTGAATTTGATTATTGTTCTATTGTCTTTTACTCTAAAATGCTTTTTTGTTTCTTCTAATGTTAAATACATCTAAACCACCTCTTTAAGAAATTTATTTACAAAGTATATTTGACCGACGTCCGTGTTACCTTAGGTGTTTTGCTTATACTTATATGTCCATCTGCATGAGTTATTGTAGTTTCTTTAATCTCAAATAATCCTCTTTCCATAGAATATTGGGTTGGCATGTTATAATCTGTTCCCTTTCTGCTTATTAAGTAATTATTATTTCTTAACCATTCAAATAATCTATTTTGTCCTATATCATGACCATTTTGTTTTATTATCTTTGCAAGTTCTCCTATTAATATTGAGGTTCTGCTTGTTTCTACACTATTTGCAAATAATACTTTTGGTTTTTGTTCTTCTAATTGCTTTTCTCTTTCTTTTAACTTATTAGTTGCTACTAGTAATGCTTTTTGAATTAATTCATCATCACTTAATGTTTCTTGTCCTACTATATATCCACCGTTTTTTCTAATGCTTGGCAATACTTCACTTGTTACCCATTCTGTAAATTGTTCTGCTTCTGGTTTTCTACTTTGAAATATTACTTTGTATAAATTACTTTCATTTATAAAGGTTGCATTTTGTTCTCTTCCTAAATTATCGATGACCTTACTAATAGTAACCCCATCTTGATTAAGTCTTGATTTTACTCTACTTACTTGTTCTAAATCTAATATTTTACATACATCTGCTAAACAAATATATGGGACATTATTAATTTCTGTTGTCCTCACTTCTCCAAATTTCTCATTCTTAAATATTTGTAAATTATTCATTTGTTTTCGCCTCCTTATCAGTTTTTCTGAACTTTAAAATTAAAAAAATTTTTTGCTGATTTTCCTAATATTTTAGATATCTCATTTATATTAGAAATCTTTGGTTCTGAAATTCCATTTTCAATATTATAATAAGTAACTTTACTTTTAAAACCTAATAATTTTGCCATATTTTCCATTGAAATGCCTTGTTTCTTTCTTGCTTTTCTTAATTCTTCTGTATACACATATTGACTATATTTATTCATTTCGCACCTCCTCTGTTCTGTTTTACTGTACTTATTATATCAGACTTTCTGAACATGTCAAGTGTTTTTTTGAAAAAAAATCATTTTTTCTGTACTTCCCTTGTTACTGTAAGAAAAAAAATTTTTACTTGTTTACTTTTTCTGAACCTTATGGTATAATAAAATTACATTACAAGTATGAAAGGATTTTATTATGGCTACTATACAAGAAAGAATTAAAGAATTGAGAACTGAAAAAGGTTATACTCAAGAAGAATTGGCAAAATTATTAGGATTAAATTCAAAGTCTAATATTGCCAATTATGAGAATGGTGCTAATTCTCCTAGCGATAAAATAAAATTAAAAATGTGTGAATTGTTTAATTGTAGTATGGATTATTTGATGGGAAAAAGTAACTTTAAAACAAGCACTGAAGCATTTGAACGCTATAAAGAAAACTCCGCTACTGATGCCATTCTAGAGGTTGCTGAAGGTTTATTGAACTTAGGATTTAACTCTCAACAAATACTTGAAATTAGAGAATTACTTTTGTCTATTGACAACAAAGACTCTCTAAAAAAAATATCTGAAATACGAAACAATCTTACTGACAAACAAAAAGAAAAGTTTGATATTATTACAAATCTATTTTTTGAAAAAATGGGACACCATATAGATTTTTACAATTTAAAAAAATTCAAAGAAAACTATTCTAAATTCTATATGTGTCCTGTCTATGGTCAAATATCGGCAGGAGAACCCAACTGGGCAGAAGAAAACATAGAAGGAAGATTGCCTATTGACACAGATTTAATGGATATCTATAATCCAGAAGAATACTTCTTTTTACGTGTTAATGGAGAAAGCATGAATAAAGTTGTAAAAAATGGTGCTTTTGCTCTAATACACAAACAAGAGTCAGTAGAAAATGGAGAAATAGCAGTAGTATTAGTAAATGGTTACGATGCTACATTAAAAAAATTCACTAAGCAAGGAGATTTAATTATATTAGAACCAAACTCAACAGATGAAAGTTTTGAAACACAAGTATATGATAAAACTACATCTATAAAAATATTAGGCAAATATGTAGGTAAGTTAGAAATTAATAAATAGGAGGTCTATATGGCAGGAACTGTAAGGAAAAGAGGAAAAAGCAGTTACTATATGGAATATATGTATAATGGCGAAAGGTATAGTCAAACCGTAAAAGCTACATCTTTATCTGAGGCTAATAGAAAATTAGCATTATTCGTATCAGCTATTGAAAAAGGACAATATAGTAAAGAATCAAATATTACTTTTGTTGAATTTGCACAATTATTTTTAGATAAATATGCAGTAGATAATTTATCTCCCACAACAGTAAATGATTATAAAAGTAGATTAAATAAATATATTTTAAATGATTTTGGTAGAATGAAATTATCTAATATCAGAAGGCTTCACGTTCAAGAATTTGCCAATAAACTTGTGAAAGAGTATAATTTATCATCTAAAACTGCAAAAAACTATATAAAGCTAATCTCGTCAATCTTAGGTAAGGCTGTTGAGTGGGAATACTTGCAAAATAATGTTGCTGATAAAGTAAGTATTCCTAAAAATTTTGAAAAGCCAAAAAAGAAAGTTATTCTATATAGTTATGATGAAACACGTTTGTTTTTAGATGCGTTAGAACATTGTGAAGATAAAGAACTTCAAATGGCAATTTATTCTTCTTTTGTTTTGGGTGGTAGACGTGGAGAAATATTATCTATTAGTACAGGTGATATTAATTTCGATAAATTATATATAGATATTGTAGACGCAAAAATAAAAATAAAAGGTGGCGTTAAAATTAAAGATACAAAAAACGAAAAAGAGCGAAGAGTATATGTCCCTAAAACTTATATGGATATACTAGAAGATTATATAATAAATTATTTAGGTAATCCATCTACTGATACACTGTTATTTAAAATGCATCCAGATACTTATACTAAAAATTTTAAAACTTTTTTACATGATAATAATTTAAGAGAAATAAATTTAAAAGATTTGAGAGCTTTAAATGAAAGTATATTAGTAAATCAAGGAATTGATATTGTAGCAGCAGCAAAAAGACTAGGTCATCTCCCTTCAACCGCTACAAATTACTACCTTGACCAAATCCCAGAAGAAGATAAAAAGGCAAGTGAAATTTTAGAAAACTTGTTTTAATTTTTATAGCAAATTACGTCAAAATTACGTCAAAACATGAAAATAGGGTTTCAGTTAATTTCTGAAACCCTTGATTTTTCTGGTTGCGGGGGTAAGACTCGAACTTACGACCTTCGGGTTATGAGCCTATTTTTCTGATTTTAAGAGATTACCTAAAAATCAATAAAAGTATTGATAAATATATATTTATATCAGTTTTTTATATTGCATATAAAAGCATAAAATAACATATTTCTTTATATGTATTACGTCAAAATTACGTCAATTTTTCTAGTAATTTTTTATATTCTTCTATGTTTAAATAATCATCTTTCTTTCCTATTTCCTTTTTAAATTTCTGATAAACTTTTTCATCTATTACTTCATTTAATATTACATCTTTCATATATCCATCTCCTCTTCTATCAGAAGACTATACGAAATAAAGTTGCATTAGGGCAACATTTTACAAAAGTATCGTTTTCTCTCATGAAAATAAAAAATGACACGTTTTATAGTGTCATGGTATAATTTTATATAAATCACTTACATCTACCTTTAAAGCCATCGCTATTTGAATTATAGTAGATAGCTTAGGATCTCTTTCTTGTCTTTCTATCTTACTTAAATGTCCTTTACTGATTCCAGATAGTTTTGCTAATGTTTCTAATGTCATATTCTTTTCTTGTCTTACTTGTTTAATAAGTATTTCAATTTTCATAAAATCACCTTGTCTTTAGTATGTCCAGTTTTCTGTATATCATGTATCTTGTTGCATTTGGGCAACTTTATGAAATTTATTAAAAAAGAAGTCTACACGACTTCTTCTGCTAATCTAATTATTCTTCTAAAACTTCTTGTTTGACTTATGTATTTTAAGCTTTCTGAATTTAATAATAGATAGTTCTTTAGTAACTCATTATATTGTTTTTCGTTCTTTAGATCTAATCTTTTTATCATTTGTAGAGATTTTAAATATGCTTCTTTCATATTTACCACCCCTTTTCAGTATAACATATTATGTTTATTTTGTTTGTTGAAATTTGTCGAAAATATTGAAAAAACAGCTTACGACAATCGATTTTAAGACGTTTTCATTTTAAAGTAATATACTTACATACCTTGATTTTTAGGTGTTTTCAAGGATTTTAAAAATTTTTTTACTTTTTTTGAAAAAAACTTGACAATACGTAACGTATACTGTATAATATATTTATAATCTAAAAGAAAGGAGGATTATTTATATTATGAATATGACATCAAAGGAATTGGTAAGACTTTTAAAGAAAAATGGTTGGTACGAAGTGAAACAAGAAGGTTCTCATTTAAGATTGAGAAAAAAACGGCTACATAGACATTATCGTTCCTATGCACAACAGGGATTTGGCTAAAGGCTTACTAAAAAAATTATTAAAACAGGCAGGACTTGAATAAGTCCTTCCTAGATGTGCATATTATAATATAAAGAGGTGTAAATATGAAAAAAGAAATATTATTAACATACCCTGCTATCTTCACATATGAAGATGATCAATATTGGGTTGAATTTGTTGACTTAAAAGGTTGTTTTAGTGATGGAAAAACTTTAGCTGAAGCAATGGAAAATGCTAAAGAAGCTATGGGATTATTTCTTGAAGATTTAGAAGAATATCCTAAGTGTACAACTGATATAAAAAAAATAAAATTAGAAGATAATCAAATTATTTCTTTTGTAACTATAAACTTGGAAGAACATAGAAAAAAATATGAAAACAAATCTGTAAAGAAAACTTTATCTATTCCAGCTTGGTTAAATACTATGGCTGAAAAAGAAAATATTAATTTTTCACAATTGTTACAAAAAGCTTTAATGGATACTTTAAATGTTGACAAATTAAGAAAATAATATTATAATTATATCAATAATATAAATAGTCCTTATCGGATAATAAAAAAAGAGGTAGTTAGCCAACCAACTACTTCTTTTTTTATTTATTCATTAATCTAATCTAGCTCTTGTGTTTTATTTTACTCCGCCAGTCCATTTAGCAAAACCTATTTTATAGTTGGAACTTCCATCTACTTTATATCTTACCATAGGTCTTCCATTAAATATTCCAAAACAATCACAACTTTCTCTAGGGTTTAAATATCCTATCTTTTTTGTCAAAGATGTGTCTGCATAAATATTTTCTATTGTACTACCGTTTACATATGTTCTCACTGGTTCATCACTTCCTCCACTATAATCTTTTTCTTCTACTGGTTGTGTTTGTAATCCTAATTGTTCTCTTATCTTATTTAAAAACCTTTCCCAACCTAAATCTAGTGTTCTATGTGGGCAATATTTATTACTGTAGTCTTGGTGTTTAGAAACTTTCTCTATTCCCCAACCAGATTGTTTTAATAAATAGGCTATATAACAAGCTGCTAAATTTTCTGCTTCCTCAAAACGTTCTCCACCAGATTTAGAATAACAAATTTCTATTGCTATTTGTGTCCTATTTCCTTTACCATTTCCTCCATCTCCAGAGTGCCAAGCATTTCTATTAAAAGGTAATCCTGTTACTACTCTTTCATTATCTACAGCTGCATGGAATGAAGTCTTGTTGTTATTTCCTAACATATAAGAAATTTCTGACATAGCTGATGCATCATTTGCCGTGTTATGTACGCAAATACCTTGTGGAGTCATTTCGTAAGGACATTTAATAGAATATTTAGAAGTCGGACATGTTACATTAGTTATTTGCATTTTCATCTTCCCCCTTTTCATATTCTTCATTAAATTCATTTTCTGCTATATTCTTCTGATACAATTCTTCAGAAAAATCTACTGTTTCTTCAAAAATATTATCTTCTTCCATTTTACTCCTCCTTGTTCTTAATATTAATTAAATCTGCTACACCACCAGCTCCCATTGTTGCTACTAAGCATAATACTATTGCTTGCAAAAAGTCTGGCTCAATTCCTGTAAAATAACATATAATTGCACTTATTACACCAATTACTACATTTTGGATTGGTATGTATTTATTTGGTATACTGTTCACAAAAATCTTTGTTATAGCTCCAAACATGTAAGCAATTATTGCTATTATTATCACATAAGTTATTTCCATAGCTATTTCCCCCTTTCTAATAAAATATCAATTTTTTTGTCTGTACTTTCCATTTGTGCTTGTAACAATTCTAGAGATTTAGCAGTATTAAGATTTTGTTGTTGCATCTCTTTTAAACAATTGGCTATTGTTGTATC
>CALVYB010000033.1 GCA_944371955.1 uncultured Bacilli bacterium | reverse complement strand
GTGTATGCCTAAATTATAAACATATTTTTTCACTAATGTTTAGTTTTTTTCGGGACATTTTCCTAAATTATTGACAACTTTTATAATCATGATCCATAAACTTCTTAAATTCATTAGGAATAGAAGTTTCAAACAAGATATCTTTTTTTATAGCAGGATAATAAACTTTTAAGCGATTAGCATGTAAAAATAACCGATTAACTTTATTTTTATCACCATATTTTTTATCTCCAACAACAGGCATTTTTTTGCTAGAAAAAGCAACACGAATTTGATTCTTACGACCAGTTTCAATAATAACTTTCAACATAGAAAAATTATGCCCAGATTTTAATACTGAATAATTAGTAATAGCCTTTTTTCCATCCTCATGACGTGATACATAAACTAGATTAGTTTTAGTTTCCTTTAAATATTGTACAATTTGTCCTGACTCTTCCTTAGGATGACCAGATACAATTGCTGTATATTCGCGTAAAGATACATATTCATTCCAATTTTCTTGTAATTGGTTCTTGGTTTTTTCATCCTTGGCAAATAATACAATACCACTAGTATCCTTATCTAGACGATGCACAATAAAAATACGTGCCCTAGGATTTTTAGAAATTACATAATCACGAACTATGTGATATAAAGTTCTTTCTTTTTCTTTTTCAGTAGCGATAGTAAGTAATCCACTAGGCTTATTAACAACAATCAAATGATCATCCTCAAACAACACTTCGAAAGGCATCTTCTTAATATTTTTACTATTGGTATCAATAGTAATTTTCATACCAGCAACAAGTGGATAATTATACTGAGTAACACGCTCTTCATCAACATAAATAGATCCATGTACTAAATACTGTTTTACTCTTTTTTTAGGCATATCAAGATTCTCATATAAATACTCTAGCAATTCACCATTTTTATTAACTATTAACTTCATAAGCTCTTCACCACCATAATTATAATATAAAAATTAAAAAAAGACTAGCATTTTACTAGTCTTCAAACCAAAAATCATTAAACGTATATTTAAATACTCGATATACCATATATTTATTTAATTTTGCAGTAAACTGTCTAATTAATTTATGATTTTCATCATATTCTCCAAATATTCCAGCCGTACCAGAATCAATAATAACATTACCATTATCCATTGGCTGTACACTAGAAACAATACCAGAATACGGAACATCAAAACTATCTATTAATTCAAAGATCTTTTTATTTTCATCTACTTTATAAACATAATAATAAGATTCTGTTCCTTTAAACGCATTATTATTTTCTATTCCCAATTTGGAATAATCAAAGTCCGGTTGAGAATTAGATTTACCATAATTATTATCAAAGAATGTAAGATAATAAACCCCTTCTTCATCTGTAGCTTCATAATTTAAGCAATGTTGACCGGCTTGAATTTTAAAATCACCATTTTTATCATATACATAACCTTCAAACTCAGTATCTTCCCATATTTTCTTATCAGCAAGCAAATATACAAGCTCTGGATCATCTTCTACATTATTAACTCTCAAAATAGAACTTGTCTCACGACTACTTAATATTACATCTCCACCTTCTAGCCAGACAATAGAATTCAAATGTAACCAGTCAAGACCATCTTCTCCTTCATCTCTAAAATTAGAATCATCAAGTTCGCATGTCTTAACATAAGATTTAAACATATCTTCAAAATCAATTATTTCTGTAACAGCCTTTGTATCTAAATCAATTTTTATAATACAGTCTTCTTCTGTTTCTTTTGTTGTATTATTAGCAAGAACAATTAGATTTCCATCATCATCAAATGTATAATCATGATGTAACTGATAATGACCTGTACGATAAATTTCAACCACTTGTCCTAATGGACTTACCTCAGCAATTCTCGTTTGAGAAATAGAATAAAACATATTTCCATCTTTAAATAAAATACGATGTGCACGATATCCGATAATCTCAGTCTCCATACGAAGTATACCGTTATTATCATAAAGGGCTAAATAATCTTGTCCATCAGAATCATTACCAAGCATAGAATAAAGGCCATTAGTTAATTGTTCCTTACTCTCTCCGTCTTTTACCTCTAATTTTAGTTGTCCATTAATTTTAATATCACTAAGATCAACAACAAATTCTTTAGTAGAAATTTTTTTATCATTTTTATCTAATAACTCTAAAGTTACAAAATTCTTCTCACCAGCAATAAAACCAATTAATTGGTACTGATGCTCTGTAGTAACATTATCTTTTTCTCCATTAGATAAAGTTCTTGAAAAATCATTAATATCCTTATCTTCCACATGAATAGTATAACGAACTTTTGTTGCTTCTTCCGTTGAAAAATAAATATTTAACCCTAAAGAATTGGTACCATACGGATTATAAATCATCAATGGTTTTTCAAAAGTATATTCTTTTTCTAATAAAATATCTAATTTATCTTGAATTACCTCTTGATAAAGCATATCATATGGTTCAAATCCCTCCGGACTAGTAACAGAATAAATATCATTACCCAAACTAGTGTTTCTAGAAATCTTAACATGTTCATTTAACCAATCTTCATCATTCAAATGAACTTCTAAAATTTTTTGATTAATATTTTTTACTGCAATCACAACTCCATAAGAAACACCACAAATAACTAATAAAAACAAAACTACTAAACCAACTTTTTTAATCATACTGCAATATTTTTTTTCATGAATTAATTTCTTCCTTTTTTTCATAAATTCCTCCTACCAAAAGTGTAACTACCCTCTGTGAAATCCTGGTGAAATTCTAAAATAATTTCTTTATAGCTTTTTCTACACCTTTTGTTTCGTTAGAACTAGTTTGCATACTAGCTATTTTTTTCAACTTTTTAGAACCATTTGCTACTACAACACTACAGCCTGCAGATAAGAAAATAGGCAAATCATTTTCACTATCCCCAACACAAACTACTTTCTCTAAAGGAATATGAGTTGCTTTGCAAATTTTTTCTAAGCCAGTAGCTTTATTAACATCACTAGCAACAATTTCTAACAAGAAATCTTTTTTTCCATCCTTCATTTTCACAATACTAGCATTTATCTTTAATTCACATAATTCATCATAAGCATTATCACGTTCCTTTTTTGTCTTAAAATAGACCTCCATTTTATAAATATTATTTTTATTTATTTGATAAAATTCATCAAAAGGAAGATTTCTCTTTTTCATTTCTGAATAAACAATATTTTCACTACATAAATTCCATTCTTGTGAAGTGCAAAAATAAATATCGTTATGACAATATAATTTTTTTATTTTCTTGATAACAGAACCACCCAAAGCCTTTTTAAATAAAACTTTACGGTGTTCTACGTCATAAACATAAGCTCCATCACAAGCAATTACATAGTCTAAAAACGGAAAATCACGATTATAATCCAATACAGATTTTAAAATCCGGCCTGTAGCAACACAAAATTTTACTCCCAATTTTCTGATACGATCAATTTCCACTATAGTAGAAAGAGGAATTGCTTCTTCAGAATCAATCAAGGTTCCATCAAAATCACTAATAAATAATTTATACATACCTACCCTCTTTTCAAATAAAATCTTACTTCCATATCAATTAAAAGAAGTAAATAACAAATACTTAATAAATATCCCGCCAACACATCACTAGCAAAATGTACTCCAACATAAATACGACTAACTCCTATACTTAAAATAACCAAAATCAATAAGATTGATACGCTGTACTTTACAATTTTATTTTTAATTTTAGTCATTACTAAATAAAGAAAATATCCATACACACACACAGAAATCATAGTATGACCACTAGGAAAAGAATAACCCCCTTGCTCAATTAATTTTAATCCAGATGGTCTACTGCGTTGAACAAAATACTTAAAGACTGTAGTAAGCAAAATTGAATCAAGACTACTAACAACTAAAAACAGGGCATAACGATTTCTAAAAATAATAACAAACAACAATACTACGAAAACAATAGTAGACGTGTTAGCAAGTTTAGTAATATTAATAAAATAAAAATCAAAAAAAGGACTTCTAAAAGAAATTATCGTATTATAAACCATTTGATCAAAATTACCTGTTTTACCAAGCAAAACAAGTATCATAACAATAAAAAACAGTATACCAAGAAAAAGAGACAACAAAATTCTTTTATTTTTAATCATTATCCTAATCGCCTTTTCACTTCAGCTTTATAAACTTCCACTCCTGGTTGATCAAATGGATTGATATCAAATAAATAACCACTATAAGCAGCTACCAAAAAATAAAAGGAAGACAACTGACCAATACTTCTAGGAGAAACCTCATCAAGTTCTATTACAATACATGGAACATTTCCAGAAACATGAGCAGAAATTACAGAATCTTCAACAACTAAATTAACTTCATGTAAATCTTTACCCTCAATATTACAAGAATTCATATTTTTTATCTTAAAGAACGTTTCATAAATAATTTTATTTCCATCCTGAACAAATTGCCCTAAAGAATGTAAATCTCTTGTATGAATCATAGAAATAGGCAAAATACCTTTCCCAGATTTTCCTTCTGTTTCTCCAAATAATTGTTTTAACCATTCTAAATAATAATACCAATTGTTCTCATAAGTAACAAAGTTCTCCACCACTTTTCCCAAATCATAAAGACTGCGTCTGCAAACGGCATAAGAAAAAGCCTCCTCTTTTAAACCAAGTCCCTCCCTATATCCAGAAATTAACTCTTTAATATCTAAACAAAAAGAAAGAGGAAATAAATGGGCAGCAGTAAGTAAAGAATAACGACCACCAATATTATCAGGTATAATAAAAGACTGATAACCTTCTTTATTTACTTCATCTCGTAATGTCCCTTTCACAGGATCTGTTGTAACAATAATATGCCTCTTTATCTCTTCGGAATTATATTTCTTTTCTAATACTTTCTTTATAGCACAATAAGTAAGTGCCGTTTCTCTAGTTGTTCCACTTTTACTGATTACATTGACAGAAAAATCAATTGTCTCTAAGTACTCTAACAACTCTTTCATATAATTACTAGACAAAGTAGTACCCGCAAAAATAACAGGAAATGAACTTTTCTTAAAATAAGGAGAAAACATCTCATAAAAAGCTTTTGCTCCTAAAAAACTCCCCCCAATACCAACAACAACCAAACATTTTGAATGACTCAACACTTGATTACGCACCTTCAAAATATCATCACAAAAAGACACATCAGGATTAAGCCATCCATTCATATTTGCTTGACTTAATTTTTGGAAAACCTCTTCTTTACGATTAAGATATTTTGTTACTAAATCTGAATCTAAAAATTTACTCATATATGTACAAACATCAAGCTTCATAACATACCTTCTTCCTAATTATTAATTAGTATAACATAAAACAACAAATAAAAAAACACGACTAAACAAAATTTAATCGTGCTCTATCCAGCTATAAAATGAACTATAACTTCATGCTCTTTTTTATCATTTACAAGGGGAACAATACCAACAGTACATTTTTTACCATCTAAAGTAACTACCTCTTTCTTAGATTTAATTACTTGAATATGATAAATCGTATCCATATAAGTATAATCAAGTTTAAATGAATCCCAAGCAATCGGTATATTAGGATTAAAGACTAAAGTGTCACCTAATTTTTTAAGTCCTAAAATCCATTGAACTCCCACATAATAATACCATCCAGCAGTACCTGTATACCATGTCCATCCACCTCTACCTGGGTATCTTTCTGATGAATATATATCAGCAGCTACAACATAAGGTTCTACTACATACTTATTAACAAAATCTTCGTTCAAAGTACGATTTACAGGGTTAATCATTTGATAATAACGATATGCTCTATCATAATAACCAGTCTGAATTAACGCCATAATATACCAAGAAGTAGCATGTGTATACTGCCCTCCATTTTCTCGAAGTCCCTTTGGATAATTCATAATATAACCAGGATTATTTAAAGACTTTTCAAACGGTGGTGTCAATAACTTAATAATTTTATTCTTATCATCCACTAAATTTTCTTCAACCGCAGTAATTACTTTTTGAATTCTATCTTTCGAAGCAACACCACTTAATATTGAAAAGCTTTGAGAAATCAAATCGATTTTACATTCTTTATTTTCGTAACTTCCTAATTTATCACCATTATCAAAATACGCTCTTAAATAATAATCTTTGTCCCAAGCTTTTTGATTTAAATTATCTTTTAATTTTTCATTAAAATCTTTTAATTCTTTCAATTTAAAGTTTTTATCATAAACTTTAGTAAAATCTATAAATTGATTAATTACCTGATATAAGAAGAAACCTAACCAAACACTTTCTCCTTTACCCTTAATACCAACTTTATTCATTCCGTCATTCCAGTCTCCTCCACCCATAAGTGGCAAGCCATGACTTCCTATAGAATCCATTGCTAAGTGAATTGATTTTAAACAATGTTCAAATAAAGTTTCTTTATTTTCAGAATAAGTAAATACCATACCTTTTTCATGTTCATAATGACTAAGTTCAGGCCCAACTACATAGGGAACATCCTCATCTAAAATAGAATAATCATTCGTAATCTCAATATATCGACTAGTAGCATAAACAAGCCATAAATAATCATCTTTATACCGACTTCTTAAACCAAAATGATTCTTTTCATGCCACCAATGTAGAACATCTCCTTGTTCAAATTGATGAGCAGCATTGATTAAGATTTGATGACGCGCCTGCTCAGGTTTAACCAAAGTAATATTCATAGAATCTTGCAACTGATCACGGTAACCAAAAGCACCACTGACTTGATAAAATCCAGCTCTAGCCAAAATACGTGAAGCAAGAGCTTGATATAAATACCAACCATTAACCATATAATTAAAACTCTCATCTGGACTATCTACATGAACAACACTTAAGGTTTTCTTCCAATAATCTTTAACCGCTTTCAATTCAGCCTTTGCCTTTTTAACATCAACAAATTTAGAAATCATATTAGGAATTGTTTCACTGTTCATACTACTTCCTAAAACAAACACACAAACGTTAGACTCTTCTGGATCTAAATGTACTTTTGTATGAATGCTCTTAACTAAAATCTTATCATTCATAGTAGAATCAATTTGTAAATCTGAAGACATAAAAACACAAACATCGGCATAAGTCACACTATAAACATTGCGAAGTTGTAAGTAATTATCACTTCCCATAAATTCAGTTAAGATATGTCTAGCTGTCTTTTCTTCAAAATTACCAAAAACCGGATTAATCCAAAAATCGATATCTACATCAACTTTTTCTTTAAGTTTATTAGTAAGTTTAACTAAATAAAACTTAACTGTATCTTCCTTTGCTACAAACTCAGTGATTTCTTTTTTTAACTCAGCACTTTCACTTTCCAAAATACTATATCCAAATCCATGAGTACATTTCATAGGATCAAATAATTTTCCATTAAACTTAAATCCTTCTGATTTATCGTTGGCAACCATATCATTAGTCCAAGAAGTAATTTTAAATTCTCCTGAATTATAAGCATACGTATACCCACAACCATTATTCGTAATAATAGTACCAAAATTTTTATTAGCAATAATATTACTCCATGGAGCTGGTGTATTAGGATTATAAATAACATATTCACTTCCGTTATTCTTAAATCCACCATAACCATTATCAAAAGTCAACTTATCTTTAGAAACTCGCTCAATATGAGTCTCTACTTCAACTTTTTCATAATCACTAACTTTATTTTTTCTTTGTAATTCCTCTACCTCTTCTTGTAAAGAATGATGTTCATTAATAGAAAAAGCAAGTCTAGCAACCATATAAAATAAACTCTTCTCTTCCCTAGAAATTTCATTACCATTAACTACAGTAACAGATCCTGGAATATGATAGAAACTATTTAATGTATACATACGGTATAATTCATCATCAATTTCTTTCTTAATTATTTTAGCATACTGACTAGATTCACTATTAATAATCACAACATCAACAAAAATAGAATTATTTTTATAATATTCAAAAGCTTTTAACACTTCATAAACAAAAGTTAAATCAGCAATATCAAATATTTCTACAACAATAATAGGTCTATCTCCACTAACGCCAAATTTCCATAGCCCAGATTGATTCAAAGCATTACGTCTAAGCAAATCCATTCTCTCTTCAGTAACAGAAAGACGCGTAGTTTGATATAAATAATTAAGCATAATATTAAACGTTCTCATATCCTTACCAGTAATATTCATATTTTTAGTATTAATAACATTCATAAGTGTAGATACTTTAAACGCTTTTTCAATAGAATATTCATCATCATAAGAAGAGATAATATCATGAATTTGTTCCATACTACGTCCAAAACCATTAATAATGTAAACAGCAGTAGAACTATTTGGCAATATCTCTATTGTATTTCGAATACTAAGAACCGGATCCAAATTAGTTCCATCTGTATTACTCAAAGGAACATGCATCCCTCTTGGATTTTGCATTGTTTGATTTCGTCCTAAGAAATTTCTTCGTTCTGTCTCATAACTGTATTCATCCATTGGATCTTCAATCAACAATCTATGCAACATATAACTATTAATATTAGAATCATTTCGACTCTTTCGGCGAACAATTAAAGAATTACTTTCGCTATCATATTTACTAGTTAAAAACATACTATTAAATGCTCTATGACTGATATCATCCATATTCTCTGAAAGAATAGGTTCTGTATATGTAGTAAGTTCTAGTCTCTTAACTTCATCACTTTCATTCTTAAACGTAATTTTACGAATTTCTGCATGATGATTTTTAGTAACAACAATTTCTGTCTTAGTAGTAATCTTACCATCCGTACGCAAATACTTAATTTTATCAGCCGCAAATACAACCTCATACTTATCAGGCTTTTTATTCATTGGAGCATAAGTATTAGACCAAATATAATTGGTATCTAAATCTTTAATGTATAAGAAAATACCATAATCTTGTTCAGTAACTTTACGATAACGATTCAATTGTAAAGTACGATATCTAGAAAAACTATCTCCTCTATCATTCATAAGTAAACAATATTTCTTATTAGAAAGTACACTAACTTCTGGTAAATAAGAAATATAGTTAAATGTACGAATATCATTCTCTATAGTTTCTTTTCGATAATCATATTTCTTATATTTTGCCATTTTCATATCAATACTAGTACGAACTTGTACCTTTTCTTTTAATAACATATCAAAAGTTTTAATATTAACATTTTGATGAAAATAGTTTTGAATAACACCTGGTTTTAAATAATTAGTAAGTCCTACTAAACTCATACCTTGATGATGAGCAAAAAATGCTTTAACTACGCCTTTGTTATCATAATCATAAGATTCACAGAAACCATATTCACCTAACATATCCAATTTTCTAAATTTATCAAAATTATCATAAACATCTTTAGGAAATAAAGCCATTGCCATCAAAGAAGCATATGGTGCAATAACAATACGATTTTCCTTATCCTCTTTAGCTTTTAAATAAGGAGTAGAAAATGCATGATATTTATAATTCAAAGAGTTATCAAGTTCATTATAAGCAGACTCACTAATTCCCCATGGCAATTTTGAAGAAACACTATCTATATAATCTTGTTGACAAAACTTAGCAAAATGATAACTTTCATCTAATAAAGTATTAGGATAATTCTTCATAAATAAGAAGGGCATAAAATACTCAAATGATGTTCCAGACCATGAGATAAGTCCTTTACGGCCTTTATAAGTTGTAAGTGATTTATCTAAACAAAACCAATGTTTACTTGGAGCATCTCCTAAACAAATAGTTAAATAACTAGTTAAACGAGACTCACTGGCAAACTTATTGTAATTATAAATAGACAACTTACCTTCCAATTCATCATAACCAATACTAAATACATCACGTTTAGTATATAACTTTTTAAAGTTTGTATTGCACACTAATTTATCACAAAGAGCACATAGTTTCTTTTCACCATGGCTTTTTAAGAACTCACGAACAACAACTAAGCTCGCCACTAGATTTCCAGAATCAATAGTAGATACAAATCCTGGATGCAAAACTTTTAAATTTTTAATATCATACCAATTATATAAATGCCCATGCCATTTTTCCAATGAATCAACAGACTTTAATACGCAAGAAAGTAATTCTTCTGCTTCTTCATAAGTAATAAATTCTAACTCACAAGCACTAACAATACTAAGTAAAGAAAAACCAATCCCTGTAGGTGAAGCCCGCAAATCCAACTTGGATTCCCTATTTTCTTGATAATTATCTGGTATTAAATAATGATACTTCTCCTCCAAATTATCTTTAAAATAACACCAAGTACGATAAGCAATATCTCGCACATCTTCAATTTCCTTCTCTTTCAACTCAACTTTTTGAGAGTCAATATCAAGACTAACATAATACAACACAAAAGGTGCAGTAACAAAAACAAGAGCAAGGATACATGCATAAACATTAAAGCAAGATAATCCTACAATTAACAAAGCAAAACTAAATAATAAATGGAAGGTAAAATGGTTTAAGTACCCAATAAACGTCTTATCTTCACTTTTAGCAGCATCTTCTGCCGTAACCCAATTAAGTAAATTATTATGACTAATAAGTAATCGATAACAAGTTCTAAAGAAAGCATCTAAATATAATTTAGAATAAAATGGTAAAGTTGCTAAAACAATATAAGAACGCAAAAGTAGACTTTTACCTCCAAATAATAAGTGTTTATAATAAACAGTTGCCTTTTCTTTTCTAGATTCTCGTCGGTAAACTTTACTTTGTAAGAAAAAGACAATTGGTAAAGCAATTTCTAATAAAACAAGAGCCATCCACCATAAAGGATGCGTTTTCCCTGCAAAAATAGCAATCAATAAAACCAATAACAAAGCAGGATATAAAAACATACGAACAATATTATCAAATATCTTCCATTTACCCAATAAGTTAATTGGATTTTTTACTTTCTTCCCACTTTCGTTCCGTACACTAGGAAGTAACCAACCAACAATCTGTAAATCGCCACGAGCCCATCTATGGTGTCTTGTGGTATCAGTCAAAAACTTAGATGGAAAGTCATCAACCACTTCAATATCACAAACATAACCACAACGTAAATAATTGCCTTCTAATAGATCATGGCTTAAAATTAAATTTTCAGGGAACACATTGGACAACACTTGATCAAACACTTTTAAATCATAAATGCCTTTACCAACGAAACTTCCTTCATCAAAACAATCTTGATAAACATTAGGTACAATAGCACTATATGTATCAAATCCACCAATTCCAGCAAAAATTTGACTATATAAACTCTTATTTGTAGCTTCAATGTCTAAACTAACTCTAGGTTGCATCAAGCCATATCCTTTAATCACTTTAGTTCCTTCCTTATTCAAGACTGGGTGATTCATAGGATGTGCCATTGCTCCAACTAAATTAAGTGCCGTATTTAATATCAATCTATTATCTTGATCCAAAGTGATAACATAACGAACATTTTCTTTAAAGTTGCAAAGCGTATTTGCAAAATACCAATGCTCTTGGTCCTTTTTATTCATCTTTCCAAGTAAAAGCTGACTAAACTGAATTAAAGCACCACGTTTTCTTTCATAACCTAAATAACAGTTTTCATGTTCATTCCAAAAACGTTTACGATATAAAAAGAAAAATATTTGTTTCTTATACTTTTTATTTAACTTCTCAGCACATTCTATTCCATAATTTGTTAAATCAGCATCTAAGTCTAATACCTCTTGATCACTAGCAGTAACATCACCCAGTAAAGTAAAGTACAAATTATCAGTTTTATTAATTAAATAAAAAGTTTCTAAGGTGTCAAACATATTTTTTATTTTTTCACGATTACCAACAATAGTAGGAATAACCACCATAGTCTTAGAATCCTCAGGGATTCCTTTGGAATAATCAAGTTTAGGTAATGGATAAGTAGGTACAAATCGAATAAGTATTTGATTAAATATTTGTACAACTAATTGACTAATAGGAATAAGTAATAAAACAAATCCAAGCCATCTCCAAGAAATGAAATAATTAGATAAAAACAAACTAACTCCTAAAGTAGCAACAACAATAGTTAAAACATACAAAACGGCTTTAAAAGAATTTTTTTTCTTAGGAAACAACTGAAAACCAATATGATACTCTTCTCCATCTACTTTATCTAACAATTCTTGTAAATAAGTTAATTCATCTTGATGATGACGTCTTGCTAATTTCAACAATTGATTACGATAAAGTTGTTTAGATTCCACAGTCATCTTTGCATATACTTCATCCTCTAATAATAATTTTTCAGTTTTACTAACTTTTTTAAACAAATCCTCATTAGTAAATTCGAAAAACTCTTTTAAGTCACCAAAAATATTAGAAATCAAAATGTCATTATCAATACTCTTTTGATATTCATTATTAATAATTTCTTTTAAACTAATACGTTTTTCTTCAAGCAATTCATTCAATTCTTTAAATAAACGATTACTTTTAACGCCAATTTCTTTTAACTGATTATTAATCTCAAAAATATAATTCGTCTCATTTTGAATTGAAGTATTCTCTCCCAAAAAGTTAGATAGCTCTATTTCTTTTTCTTCTCTGCTTTCTATAATTTTAGCAACTTTTTCTTTATTAAGTAAATTATGATATTCCTCACGGCATAAATCTGCAAGCCTTTTAGTATATAAGAACAGCAAAATGTTTTTTACACAAACAAGTTCATAATAAGAAAAGAAAACCTTAGTCTGCTTCTGATAATTTCGAAGTTCAGACGTTAACAATTTAAAACTAATATTATAATTATTACGAATTACAATTTCTTTTAAGCAATAAAAAATCCTATCAAATTTTTTCAAGCTTTTCGTAATTTCTTTCTTATCATGAATAACATTAGTCTTATGTTCTACTAACAAATAAAAATTATCAATTAACCATTCGTTAGTAATACCCACATATTGTTTTTGTTTAGTTTTATCAACAAGAAATACATAATATTCATTAATATCTGCAAAGTCACTCAAAAACTTTTTAACCAAGTTTGCCATTCTCATCACTCCTACCTATAAAAAATTATAGCATAAAATAAAGTGTTCGACTAGTAAAAAGCACAAGAAAAAAGAGCTATAAAAGCTCTTCTAAATCTTAATGGCGGAGTAGGAGAGATTTGAACTCTCGCGCCAGTTGCCCGACCTACACCCTTAGCAGGGGCGCCTCTTCAGCCTCTTGAGTACTACTCCGTACTATAAATGCATCCGCACATATAATATTACAGGACAATATATAAAATGTCAATAAAAACTATATTTTTTTTACAAAAGACGTAGATTTTTATTTGAAATTCCGTTTTATGGCAAAAAGCTGAAATAAGTCTGATAGTAGTATAATATACATGTTTCTTTGCCAAAAAGGAGGGATGAAAAATGAAATCA
>CALVYB010000032.1 GCA_944371955.1 uncultured Bacilli bacterium | reverse complement strand
TCATAGTGTGATAATTTAATAGCTATCACATTTTTTTCTTATAAGCTCAGACGCACTTTCCTTATAAATAAAAAAGCTAGAGTTTTTTACTCTAGGGTTATGGTTGTTGTGAAATGTTTTTTTACTTACTTATTGATTCTACGTTTATTGTTCATATTTACTAGCTAGTTCATCAAGAAATTTAGTTCTTTCTTCATCTTCAAACCCTCTAAAGATAACTTTTTCTATATCCTCTTGATTAAATAGGAAATGCATGTCAGATCCTAAGTTTCCTTGGGGATATAAAACTGAAACATAATCATATGTTTTTGGTTTTTTAAATAGTTTGTTTTCCTTTTCTGACTGCATAATACCATAAATCATAAGAGGCTGTTCTCCATCTTTTAAAATTACAACAGAACCAATTGGTAGTAGGTCTTTTATTTTTATACTCATTATTATTCTCCTTTTTATTATAAATTTTAATGTCTTTTTGTTATGGTAACATTGGTTATATTTCTATAATTAATCAATGTAATTGATTCTCTTTTATCAAATTTATTTATAATGTAAAAACATTTATTAATTGGAGAATTAACATTACAATAGCCATCCCACATAAAATACCATTTAATACTTTTCCAATTGTTGCTAATTTTTTATTAGTCATCTCTCCTTTTTGCGCAAATTCAAAGCCTGTTGCTGCTATAAAAATCGCTATATAAAAAGATAAACCAATAAACCGATACCATATTATTGCTGAAGTCGGAACTATTACAGATAAAATAGCCCATTTCTTCATATTTGGATTAATAGCATTTTGAACATAATCAGTATTTAAATTCCCATAATTATTTTGATTATTATTGAATGTTTGGTTGTTGTACATTGTTTGTTGCTCATTAACATTACCATTCATATTTGTTTGAGCTAAGATTGCTCTTGATGTTGCTGTGCTACAAATTGTTGGGGTTGAGAGTTTACTGATTGTTGATTAGTATTCTCTAAAAGGCAACCGCAATTCTTACAAAAACGCTCTCCATATACATTTTGTGTTCCACACTTTTGACAGAACATATAAATCATCACTCCTATTTTTTAGATAATTATACCATAATTTGACAAAAAATGTATATGTTACATATCAATAATTATTATTAAAGTGTAAAAATATGCTATTGGTTATGTGTGGGAGTTTTTATATTAATAAATTATAATATATTTTATTTATATTTTGAAAATAACTTTTTAAAATAAAAAAACAGAGTTCAAATTGATGAGCTCTATTTTTTCATTAAATTGGTGTTTAATGCATTCAATATTTAAATTATAACTTTTATCATACTATCATAAACTTTTTTTAATTTCTATGAGTATTAATCATATTCATTAATTCATCGAATTGATTGTATGACTTTTCAATACTTATATTTTTATTATATTTAATTTTTGAAGTCTTATAATTCTGTAATCACAATTAATTTTAACTGAGTGTTTTCCATCCGTAATTAAATAAACTTTTAAAATCTCCCATACTTCTGCACTAGAAACATTAGGAGCATCTTCTATCATTTTTGCAATTATTTCGGGGTGACTCATATATTGCGCTGATCTATTCATCGAATAGAATTGTGCAGCAGCACCTATTACACCTCCGACATTTTCACCAATATTATTATTATTTCCAGCAAGTTGATCTATCATTGAGCCAGCAGCAATTCCGCTAAAATATAGACCTTGACCATTGTTAATAGCCATTGCTTTAAAAATTCTACCATCATTTGTTGTAGCCCAACCAGACATTTTTGTTCTTAATCTGAGACCTAAAACAACACTATAATAAACTAATAATATCATAAATACTGTCATCATTATCATAAATACTGCAAATGAGCCGGTAAAAACAATAGCAGTAATCATAATTCCAATTATAAAAATAACTGTTGATAATATAAGTTGTAAAATAGGAAGTTTATTTCCATTTTTCTTTGCAACTTCTTTAGAATAACAAAATACTCTGTTTACCATTTTAAGCCTCTTACTTTGCTAATTCTGATATAGCATTCATATCGATTTTTGCTGCTTCACTTATATTATTTGTTGTATTTCCTGAATATTCAGCAGAGTTTATTATTGGAGCAATTGTTTCTAATAATTTATAGTCAAATTCATTATTTTGATTTATTGCAGTAATACCTATAAAATACATAGAGTTTGCTTTTGCTAATGCAGCTATCGCATTTTGTCCACTAGCAGTTATTTCCAAAGTAATGAATTCTACTCCTCCATAAGTTTTTTCACTTGCGATTGAAGATGTAATACCGCTTTGTTGCATCAAAGTTTGAAGTTGTGATTTATTTGCTTTTAATTGTGCAAAGCTTCCTTGCTCTAATTCTAATTGAGTAACCCAAGTTCCTTCTTCATTGCCAATTAATAATACACCATTTCTTTCTTCATAAATTAAATTATCGGGAATTTCAAACGTAAATCCTTTGAAAGATACTTTATAATTTGTGGTGCTTGTTTGAGTTGTATTGGAAGATTGTCCGCTAGTTGATTTATTGTCATCTTTGTTTAAAAATATCCCTGCTACAAATGCTATTGCGATTATTCCTACTACTATTGCTAATCCAATTGCAATATATTTTCCGTTTCCATTTGACCGATTCATATTCATATTTTGATTATTGTTACTATAGTTAGGTACATTATTATAATTGGTCCATGCTTGTCCATTATTCATATTGGAACTCATATTATTTGAATAAGTAGGTTGAACATTATTCATCGGTTGTTGATTCATACTATTATTATTTACATTCATTGATGACTCAATTCCTACATTGTTTGTTTGAGAATTTACTATTTCTCCACAGTTTTTACAAAATTGATCGTTCTCATTTAATGGACAACCACATTTCTTACAATTCATTTTTTTACCTCTTTCCTTTTAATTCACTTCTTTTATTTCAAAATTAGCAACATCATTTAAAATATTCTCTGTTATTTCTTTACCATTTCTACTAATTTCGATAACTAAATCCACCGCTAGCTAGTTCATAAAATAGAACTTTTTTATTTATGTAATATTTAAATCTACTTATGTTTGTAAACATTATATCACCTAATTAAGTATATCTATCGGTATAAACAACAAATTTACAGTTGTTTAGTGTTATTTCATCTGAATATGTCAAGTAGTTATATGTTCCATATGCCATTGAAAATGATGAATTTATCATGTATTTTGTAATCATACATTCTTTTTTTCATAATTCACCACAACATTAATATTATTAATTATGTTTCTTTATAAGTTGTTTTAATTTTTGTAAAAACTCCTCATAAGTCCCCTCAGTAAATCCCTTTTTACTAAAGGCAATAGTCATACTTCCTTTGACCATTAAAACAATCAGGTTTTTTGTTTCAACATAAGATTCTATTGCGTTTAGTTCAATGCTTCTTTCGCCTTGAGAAGTAGAAAGCCGTATATTATTATCGAAAATAACTTTAATAAAAAGTGGTGTTCTTTTATATACAACATCCATTCTTTCTAGTTCTGTTTTAATTGCAATTCTCTTTTTTACACTCAATAATATAATTGGTAATAAGCATATTAAACTTATCAATAACCATTTTATTTTCGCTGTTATAAAAAATACGACTATAAGAGCAACTATCAATATACACATAGTTATTAATGTTTTTTTGAATTTAGTATTCCACCAAGCATTTATTGCTTCTTTAACAACGTTCGAATTATACTCATATTCATTAACAAATCTTTTATTCTTACTCATTTAGTCCCTCCTCTATCCTAAAACGATTATAACATATTTTTATCGTATTATTCATTTTTTTTATAAAATTATATATTTAATGAAAAAAAGAACACTTCTTTATTGAAATGTTCTTAAGAAAATAGTTAAGATACTCCTTCATTTTTACTGCTAAATTACTACTTTTTAAATTTTCTAAAACATTCTCTCTTTCCATTTCAGATAATGGTTTAATACTAGAAATGATTTCATGTTGATTTATTTGATTTGCACATTTATTACAAAATATTATCTATTCTCCTAAATACCAATAATCAATTTCTGTTATTTCTTCAATATTAATTCTTATATTAGTTTTTGTGTGAACTATAATTTGCCATTCATTATCATGGTAATCATAATTTGATGAGATCCAACCATCATGTTCATCATCCATTTCTTCT
This sequence comes from uncultured Bacilli bacterium, assembly GCA_944371955.1. GTDB lineage: Bacteria > Bacillota_I > Bacilli_A > RF39 > UBA660 > Faecimonas. Next base: position 9,428 of record CALVYB010000032.1, on the reverse strand, counting down.
ATTGTTTCACTAAAATGATTATAGTAAACATTGAATGGTGTTGTTTTATATAAATTCTTTACTTCCTCTATATTGGTATCGGAAGTAACATTACCAGGGAAAATGATTTTGTTAGCAATATGTCTTTCATTGGCTGGCATAATTCTATCATATTCATCTGCATCACTTGGATAAATATCCATCATTATTCCTGTGACCATATTGTTATTAATATAAACTTTAAACATTAATTTAGAATCAGTTATAGTATTTATTTCAACTATTCCATCATAAATGTCATCACTTTTAATCTTTGTATTTAATGTACTTTCAAATGTACTAATATTACATGGTAACTGAATGGTTTTTCCCATTATTTGAACCTGTCCACTTGACCATACTCTTTCCTTATTTTCTGATATGTTAAATAGCATAAACAATGCTACTAAGCCTAATATAAATATACCTGCTATTGATAAACTAACAGTTAAAGCAGTATTTTTCTTTTTGGGTTGTTGACTTGTTTGTGGTTGATTATACATTGGTTGTTGATTCATCCTATTATTATTTACATTCGTTGATGATTCAATTTCTACATTGTTTGTTTGATAATTTACTATTTCTCCACAATTTTTACAAAATTGATCGTTCTCATTTAATGGACAACCACATTTCTTACAATTCATTTTTTTACCTCTTTCCTTTTAATCCACTTCTTTTATTTCAAAATTAGTAGCATCATTTAAAATATTCTCTGTTATTTCTTTACCATTTCCACTAATTTCGATAACTAAATATCCACCGCTAGCTAGTTCATAAAATAGAACCTTCTTATTTATATAATATTTAAATCTATTTATGTTTGTAAACATTATACCACCTAATTGAGTATATCCACCGGTATAAACAACAAATTTACAGTTGTTTAGTGTTATTTCATCTGAATACGTCAAGTAGTTATATGTTCCATATGCCATTGAAAATGATGAATTCATAGAATCTACTTTGTTTTTTATTTTCGCGGAAGTGGTAGTTAATTCATAATGTATTTCGTAATCATACATTATTTTTTCTTCATCATAATTTAATCCAAAATATCTTTCTGCAAAAATGTTATTATATTTTTGAAATTCTTGATATTTATTTGGAATTTTAATAATAACTTTATCTATTTTTTCCTTATCATACCCGTTATATCTTTTAAGTTCACTAACTAATAAATCATTTTCTTTTTTTGAAGTTATATAACTAGATATATTTTTAATTTCATCTATTTCTATATTATCAATTAGTTTTTTTGTAATTGCAGTTCCTGTAGTGCTGATATTGATTACTAAAATATGATTCTTATTTAGTGCATATATTATTTGCGCATTTTCATCTTTTCTCTTGTATTTTTTCACTTTAAGATCTTTGTCATAAGTAATCGCATTATTATAATTGTAACTATTTTTATATAAATAAGTATCCACTTTGCCATTTATTTTAGTTAATGTTTCTTTAAAGTCAGAATAATCTTTATCTTCCTTATACGTTTTGTAACTTGTGTAAATATTCCAGCTGTTTTCTTTATCTAAATACTCAAAAATATTAGAGTTTAATATATTAACGGTAATATAAATATTTTTTTCATCTATTCCTCTTAACTGAAAGTACCCTCCTGTCGAATCAAAATTACTTAATTGAAAATTAGAGGGAATGGAATATTTAACGTAGTAGTTTTTATCCGCTAACTCATAAGAATTGTTTTTAGAAAATGCTTTATCTAATTCTTTATCTTTTGAATATGAAACATCGTTTGTATTTAATGTTATTTTATTACTTAAGTCATACTTCTTTTCTTTTGCATCATAATTATAAATTATATTATGTACACTGTCTAATAGAATATCAAAATAATCATTATTAGCTTCATAATTAAACATTACTAATTTGTCACTTTTTTTATAAATTGTAGTCATTACTTGACTATCATTATTTTCATATAATAATTTATATCCATTAAAATCATATTTAGAAACGGTTGTTTCTTTTTTAGATATTAATTTATAATGGGGATTTTGATTTTCAATGTTATAATTTATTTCATCTATTAAATCTACAATTGAAGAATATCTTGATTCATCTTTTAATTCTATAATTTCTATATTTAAATTGGCTACTTTTCCATGTTTAAGAGTTATCTTCTTATCTCCTTTTTCTTTTAAAACCCAACCTTGGTCATATTGTAACGAATAATTATCATTTTCATAAGTTTTAAGTGCTGTTTTATTAAAATTTAAGTTCCACAAAATAATTCCCATGATGCCAATAATTATTATTGGCAAAGAAATATATACTGATATTTTATATTTTTCTAATATATTCATTAGCTTTTTCATCATAATTCCACCATCACAATTATCAAATAATCAAATTCTTCCATTATAATTACTTGATATTTATTATTCTCATATATGCATTTTGAAGAACTATTTAGTTTTTCTTTATACCCATCTTGAATTAATTGGTCTTTAAAAGATATTGATAACATCATACTTGATATATAATTAGATATATTGTTTTTATATCGTAAACTTACGATGCCGTCTTTATAACTTGCTTTAACTAATTGCAACTTTATATTTTTTTCTATATTACCTATCTTTTTGTATTTATTCCATTTACTCTTTGGAATATTGTTGATAACTTTTTCATCATTATATTTTGTATAATAATATTCACGCTTTAATTGTTCAAAGGATATTGTTTTTATTGAATTAAAATCAATAGTATTGAATTTGTCTTGAATCTCTTTTATAACATCTAAATTAATTGCCATAGAAATATTTGAATTAATTGACTTAGAAGTATTAAGCCCTATGACATTACCGTTTTTATCAAATAGTGGACTACCCGCATCACTTTCAGTTAAAGGGATTGAAGTTTGAACATAATCTCCGTTTGCTACAATAATTCCCTTTTGAATAATTAAACCTGTACCTGATTTACTACTTAAGGTAATTGCCGGATCTTCTATCTTTACAGTATCTTTATTTCCTAGTTTAACTGATGTTGCACTTTTTTCTTTTAATTTAATTACAGCTACATCAGTTTCTGGATTAGCTGTAATGATTCCATCAATATTATAGGTTACTCCTAGATTATCCTTCACAGTTAAATATTGAGAATTTATTAATGATTTTTCAATAAATGACCACGTTGTAAGTATGATTCCATCGTTTATAAAAATACCATTTGCATTAGAAACAACTTTATTGTTATAGTAAGCTCTTAAATAAACAACATTTTTTATATTGCTATTATAAATATTATTTATTTCTTCATTAGTCATTGCATTTAATTTATCAAAATTATATACACTTGATAAATTAGAATCATATGATGCGGCCATAGTCATGGTTGTTTTAGTTTCATTATCTTCCAATTCATTAAAATATTTGCTGACATTGTCAGTTGTTTCCCCAAATAAATATGTAAGTCTATAAGTTCCGTCAATTTTAATGAAATAATAATATATAACTAAATTAGTTTTTACAATTTTGTAATTGCCTGGATTTTCTTTATCGTCATCTTTCATCTGTACGTCTGGTAAGGTTACAGTACTAATAACTAAATCACCGCTAATAGTCACTCTTATGTCTCCATAAGAATTGTAAATTATTCCTAGTTCATTGAAACTATTAAATAATTGCGGGATAGCTAGTTCTGCTGCTGATACATATTTATATAAAGGATTAGATTCATCATATCCACTACTAGAATTTTTATCTTCTGGGAAATATTTATAAGATGCCATATCATAATAATCTTGCTTTCTTTTATAATAATCTTCATTTGATTCATTTTTATTGTTAAAGTCGCCTAACAATAAATACGTGGTTTTTTTAGTTAAATCTTTTATTTCACGTTCAACTTTTGAATCTTTATTTGATAATGAATGGGATAATTCATATTTAGTATCAAATTGATTAACTATTGTACTCTTTTTACTATTTGAAGAAAACGAAAGTTTCGAAGAATCAAAATTAAAATCAAGAGTTAGAGCATAAACGGTTATCATACATATAGAAAAACATAAAATAATTGAAATTAAACTATATTTTTTCATTTTTTCACCTAACTTCCTAATTTGCTTTTCAATACTTTTATAATATATTTACTAGCGTCCTTAGCGTTCTCACCATTTAAATAAACATCATGAAACGATTCTGCTATTGTTTCATCATAAATATAATTACCACTATTATCTTTTGCTAATGCATACTTAGAAATAGTTCCTCGCCATTCATCAACTGTTAATGTAGTATTAGTATCTCTTTTATAATTTCCGTATGCTTCATTTATCATTTGCAGAGAAAAATCTCCTTTTCCGAAATCGGAATATATATTATAAAAATCATTTATATTTTTTTCATTAACTAATAAAATTGATTCTAAATTATGATGTTTCATTAGTGCTAAAAAAGATAAATAATGTCCAAATTCATGTGCTACTGGAGAATATATAGTGGCATTTGGTGGAAAATGGCCAGAATTAGAACCGTCTGTTACGGATGCTTCTAATCTTTCGGTGTTCAAGAAGTAAGACGTATTAAGTAATACTTGTGTTTTAATTATCCAAGGATATGTAGATGATGAATTTGAAGTAGCAAAATTAAATACTGGCATAAATGCTGCTATATATTCACCGGACATTGGTACATTGGCTAAAGATAAATTAGTTATATATCCTCTTGCACTTGGATATTCGTCATATATTTTTTTTATAACATTACCTATTTCTTTGGCAAAGCCAGCGTTCATTTCACACAAATTAACAGCAGTAATACCATATTTATTTATAATATCATCTTCTATAGCTTTTATTTCGGATGGGCAATTATTCTTTTGAGATACAGAATCTTTTTCAATTAATTTGTAGGCATCCTTATTACTAGATACTGTAACACCAGCATAAGTATTATCGTAAATAATCACCGTGCTATATTTTCCTTTCTTTGATGATGAAACATCTGCTGTTTGAACGGATTCTGCATCATTTTCATGCGAATTTGTATCAAAATAATACTTGCTATTTGAGTTTTTCATTAATAGTGAGAAAACCAAAACTATTAATACAACTCCAACACCAATTCCAATCCCAAGTAATATTCCTTTTATATTAGTAAGATTCTTTTGGTTATAAAGCTGCTGATTGTAACCATTATTTGTAGGTATGCTATTATTAGATTGTTGTTCATTATTATTTTGATTATAAGCAATTGAAGTGGGTTGAGAATTCATATTTATTAAGTTAGTTTGTAATGGATTTCCGCACTTGTTACAAAATTTTTCGTTTGGTTCAATGGGGTCACCGCATTTACTACAATAATTCAAAGACATACACCTCTATTCTTAATTATTATTATAACATAAATTCACTTTTTGCAATTCTTTTTGCTATGATATTGATATTTTTAACTGATTTAGTATATTTGTAACTGAATTGAATGATTGAATACTATATTTATTAAGCAATAAAAAAGAACTGATTTTACATCAGTTCTATATATATTTATATTTAATTATCTAATATTACAAATGGTTATACTGTCTAATTTAATGTGCAGAGTTTGAAGGATGCTCATAATTTTAATATGCTTTTTTAGGTCTTTCTTCTGTTTGCGGTTGTGCCTGTTTATGTTGGATGTTATATATAATCTTTTTGGCTATTTCAGCTGGAGGTCTATTATTAGCATAAACGGTCATAGTAGCTAATTCTTGATTGCATGGGCTCTCAATAAACTTTCTATTATCTCTAGTATCTCCGGTTGATCTGCTTTCCATAATCAATAATGATGTTTCTATATCTATATCAGGGAGCAATAATACAATATTTTTAAATGGTTTTAGCATTTGTTTTACTGCTTCAAAAATCTTTTCATCATCATAAACAGAATGACCAGCTCCAAAATCAACAATCCCATATAAATTTTCCGATTTCACCCACTCTAACACCTCAGAGATTACGTAATAATTAAATTCATCAGCTGTTTTAAATTTTCTTGCAATACTTGTTCCTTTTATTCTATTTGCAATTCTATCTAAACATAATCTTTTCATATTTGTCATTTTACTGAGTTCTACAGCGACCGTTGATTTTCCTGCCCCAGATGGGCCTATTAAAATTATGCTTTCTTCATATAATCTTGAATTCATTTGAGTTTTCACCTCTATTTTTTTCATTATAACAAAAATAATGCTTATTTTAAAGCATTATCTTTTTAAGACTAATTGCTTAACTTCATCATACATTTGTTCATGAATATCATCTACAGAACGTAGTCGACCTTGACTATCCATACAATTAATCATTTTAAATCCCATGTAATCAGCAACTATTTGACTAGCGTTATGTACTCGTCGAAGATATTCAGTATCTAATTCGTGAATGTCTTGGCTCATGTTATTTTTTTGGGCATTGGCTTTGATATTGCGAGCTTTTAAAAGCTCAAGGTTTGTAGCAAAATCGAGATATGGCATTAATACTAAGTCAGGCTTAGGAATTTGCAAAGGCCCATATTCTAAATCACATATCCAATCAATTAAATTGTAAATTTCTGCTTCTGATTTAGCTTTAGATGCTTGAAATAAAATATTAGAAGTAGTATAACGATCCGCAATTAAAGTTACTTCTGGATTAGCAAGTGCCGCTTGCACTTCAGAATTAGTTTTAAAATAATGGAAGCAATCCATTGCATAGCAAAGCGACGCTTGTCTAGGCGAAACTGATTCAGCAGTACTACCATAACATCCGCTTAAATATGCACGAACAAAATATGATGATTCTTCACGATATTGAGGGAAACTAGTAATAAACAAAGCATGATTCTCTTTTTGAAGATGATCTTTGATTAATGCACTTTGAGTATTTTTCCCAGAACCATCTATTCCTTCGATCACAATTAATTTTCCCATATGAACCCTCCTAGGTTAATAACACTACATTATCTTTTTTTAATCAATATTATTTATTGTGGTTTTACAATTGATGTGAAACATTTCTATATAAAAAGTAATTCAAGTCGTATAATTGGGTTAACACAAAACCATTTTTGAAAGGACTTGAATTACATGATTAGTATATCACAAAACATTAGATATTTACCACATGATTTAATTACAAAATTTTTTGCTGTACAATCTTATATAAATGGAAACAGAGCTGAATATGTTTGTAGAAAATATCATATCTCTAAAGCTTTTTTATCTCGTTGAAACAAAAAGTTTGATAGCACTAAAAAATCAAATAACATATCATCATTGTTTTAATTATGAAATACCAAATGCATAAAGAATATATTTAGAGTAAAAATCAATTTAATTATCTTAAATTACTTTCATATTTTGTTTTCTATCGTTTACAAATATGTAGACAATTTCGCCTACAATTTTTACTATTAAATTTTTTTATTAATAAATACAATTATATTAGCAACTAGTAAAATTGATATATTGGATATATAGTAATTTTCTTCTATAAACTGTACTGTTATTAGTGAAATTGCTATTATATTATATATAACCATTATTGCTTTTAGTGCTTTTTATATGTTACAAATTTCCGTTCGTTGAAAGTGAATTAATTTTTTTGTTAAATTCATTTTTAGTAATTTTAAATACTCTGGGAATTTTAACTGATTTCACAATTTTTTCGGTAACATTGTCATTTTTATCTATAAAACAATAAATCTCTCCTGTAATTGTTATATATAAAAAACCAAAATTAACGTCATTCAAACTCTTTACCGAATATATTCTATGATTTTTTGTATATACTCCAGAGCCTGCACTAGTCATTTTTCCAATCATTGAACCTTCTTCATAAGAAAGAGGATCTAAATTAAATGTTGATTTATTGTATTTTGACAATAATACTATACTTATCATAAAAATTGCTAAAGAAATTAATGGAATATTAATAGTACTGGGTTTTATTATTACTAAAATAAAATCGATAATAATTAAAGGTAATATAAAACGGCTAAAGAAATTAAAAAAATTAAATTTATAGGTTATATTTTTCATAAAGGTTCCTCCATTCTTTTTAAATCACTCTATTACAAAATTGGTTTTATGTCCAGATTTCGAGTGTTATCGTAGAAATTCACCATTATCTTTTATTGAATAAAATCTTTGATTAGATTATATGATGTAATTAGTCAAACAATAACACTAAATCTTGGATAGCAAAGGTTTAACGTAATTTTAGTAAGCACAGACATTCGACGTGATATGTCCTAGGAAACATGTTATATGGTCTTATATATTCAATCTCGTATTTTTTTTGCAATAGGTTTAAGTCTCTAGCTAATGTTATAGGGTCGCACGATACATATAAGATATTTTTAGGAATGATTTCTAATAATTTATCAACTACTTTTTTATCTAATCCACTACGTGGAGGATCAATGATTACAGTATCATAAATCTTTGTGATTTCTTGAGTCAAATTTTCTACTTTTCCTAATTTAAAAGTAATGTTGTTTACTTGGTTCATTTTTTTATTTTCTTTAGCATCTTCGATAGCTTCTTTATAGGATTCTATTCCTAATACTTTTTTCACAACATCGCTTACATAAATACCAATTGTTCCTGTTCCGCAATATAAATCTAGTACATTTTGAGCTTCTTTAGTTTTTAAAGTTTCTTTAATAGCTTCATATATTTTTTCTGTAATTTTGGAATTTATCTGAAAAAATGATTGTAAAGATACTCGATATTTTTTGTCTCCAATGTATGATGTAATTATTTTTTTCTTATCTGTTGAGATGGCAATTTCATCCGTTTTGTTACCAATTCTCAGAATAATTGTTTCATCTTTTGTTTTAATGTTATTAATAAGTGAATTTAGTTTCTTATCAATTAGGGCACATTCTGTTATTTCTACGATTTCGTTAGTTTTATTTTTATAGAGCCCTACTTTATTTTTTTGTTGGTGAAGTGTTATTTTATTACGATAATTGTAAGGACTTTCTGCTATTATATTTTGTATTTTATTTTCACTAATATTAGCAAATTTTTTCATTATTTCTTTTATTTTTTGTTCTTTCCACTTATTTTCACTTGCAAAATCCATATGTAATAGTTGACAACCACCACATTCTTTTGCAAAAGGACAAATTGGTGTTATTCGATTAATGCTTGGCTTAATTATTTTTTCGGTTTCTGCTTGAAAATATTTTTTCTTTTCTTCTAAATTTTTTATTTCTACGATTTCTGTTGGTAACGCATTGTCTACAAAACAAATTTTATCATTTATTCTTGTAATTCCTCTACCATAGTGATCTAATTTTTCTATTGTTACTTCCAAAGATATCACCTCTAAAGTATTATATCACGTATAATGTAAATTAGTAAATGAGCAGGTTTGAACCTTATTTAATTTACTATATAATAAATCTATT